>NZ_JANZZD010000021.1:0-49302 GCF_026419595.1 Tepidiforma sp.
ATGCCGGCGCGGGCCGCGAGGGCGGTCAGGAGTTCGCCGCGGGTGCTGCCGGGCGGCGGCTGCCAGGTGGCCGGGGCGCGGTAGGCCGCGAGCCGCTCCCACGGCCCGGCGATGCGGAGGCGGGCCGCCTGCACGCCGCCCGCCCGGCGCCGCTCGACCCCCTCGAGGGCGCCGCGGAAGGCGGGGCCGTACTCCGGCGCGCCGCCCGGGCCGGAGCGGAAGCCGAGGCTGACTTCGATGCCGGCGCCGGGGGCGAGGAGGGGCTCGCTGCCGGCCAGCCCGGCGGGGTCGGCGAGCTCGGCCAGCGCCCGCGAGACGGCCGGGCCGTCGACCCGGCGGAAGCTGCGGAGGAGGCCCGAACCGTCCAGCTCATCCGCGAGCGGCGCGGCATGCACGGCCCCGACCCGCGCGGCGAGGAGCGCGGCCCCATCGGCGGCGAGCGCGAGCCCGAAAGGCGCGCCCGCAGCGAACGGGACCGGCTCGCTCCAGGGCGCGAGCGTCCCGGCGACGGCCTGCGCCAGCAGCGCGCGGGAGCCGGCGACGGGCGCGGCGCGGACTTCGCGCACGGCGGCGACGGCCTGCCCGGCCCAGGCGATGGCGGGCCGCTCGAACGTGATGCCGGAGGCGGCATCGGCCGCGGCGACCGGCCGCGGGCCGAACCAGGTGTTGGGCGGCAGCCCGCCGTCGCCCATCACATGAGCGGCCGCGAGGGCCGCGCCGCTGCCGGGCGCCGTGCCGGTCACGAGTAGGTGGAAGTCGCCGGCGGCGTGGACCGCGGCGAGCCCGGTGACGGTCGCCCAGGTGCCGGCCATCGTCCAGGTGGTGCCGCTGGCGGCCCAGGTGCCGCCCGTCCGGCGGAGCCGCTTCACCGCCGGGGTCGCGCCCAGGCTATAGAAGGCGCAGAGGTTGCCGCTGGAGGCGCGGCCGGCGAGCGCGAGGCTGCCGATCGGCACGGCCTCGGTCACGCGGGTCGCCGGCGCGGACCAGGTCAGGCCGTCGTCGAAGGAGTGGATGGTGCGGAGCGCGGTGCCGTCGGCGAAAGCGGCGGCGATTTCGCCGGGCACGGCCGCCGCGGCGATAGGCGCGCCGGCGGGCAGGCTGGCGAGGACGCCCGACCACGGGCCGCCATCCCGGCGGGCGCGGAGGCTGCCGCCGTCGTTGACCAGCTGGACGGCCGTGCCGGCGGCGGTGAGGACGAGCGCGTGCGGGGCTTCGCTGCCGGGCAGCGCGGCCGGCGGGCCGAACGCGAGCAGCGGCACGCCCGCCCGGCGGCGGGAGAGGAGGACGCGGACCGCCGGGCGGCGGCGCGCCGCGCGCTGGTGCGCGAGGAGCGAGGGCGTGAGGGTGCGCATGCCGCTACCGTGGCAGCGCGGCCCTCCAGCTCCGAGGGGCGGCTGACGCTCGGGGTCAGTGGCCGGCGGCGGCCCGGGCGCGCGCAGCCTCGAGGCCCGTATCGTGCGAGGCCGAGGGCGCGGCCAGCAGCAGGTAGAGCGAGCCGATGACCCCGGCGATGAGCGAGGCGGCGAGGATGCCGATCTTCGCCTCGTCGAGGTGCGACGGGTCGTCGAAGCTGAGGCCCGCGATGAAGAGCGCCACCGTGAAGCCGATGCCGGCGATCATCCCCGCGCCGAGCACCTGCCGGAAGCCGGTGTTCGCCGGCAGCTGGGCGAGCCCGAGGCGGACGCACAGCCAGCTCGTGAGGAAGATGCCGATCGGCTTGCCGAACACGAGGCCGAACGCGACACCGAGGGTGACGGGGCTGGAGGCGGCGTTCCGCAGCATTTCGCCCGTGACGGGGACGCCGGCGTTGGCGATCGCGAAGATGGGCACGATGAGGTAGGCCGTCCACGGCGCGAGCCGGTGCTCCAGCCGGTCCAGCGGGCTCTCCATCCCGCTGGCGAGGTCTTCCATCTGGGCGAGCGCCTGCTGCATCCGCTCGTGGTCGCCGTCGGCCCGGGCGAGGGCGTACTCGGTGCGCAGGCGGTCCATGGCGGCGTCGAAATCTTCGTCCGAGTAGTACGGCCGGGAGGGGGTGAGCATCGCGAGGATGACGCCGGCGATCGTGGCGTGGATGCCCGACTTGAGCATCGCGGCCCAGAAAAGGACGCCGAGGAAGAAGTAGACGCCGATGGCGCGGACGCCGCCCCGGTTCAGGATGAACATGAGGGCGAGCAGGGCCGCCGCCCAGCCGAGCGCTTCGAGCGAGAGCGATTCGGTGTAGAAGACGGCGATGACGATGATGCCGCCGAGGTCGTCGGCGACGGCGAGGGCGAGGAGGAAGACCTTGAGCGGCGGCGGCACCCGCTTGCCGAGGAGGGTGAGGACGCCGACGGCGAAGGCGATGTCCGTCGCCATCGGGATGCCCCAGCCGTGCGCCGTCTCGGTGCCGGCGTTGAAGGCGGTGTAGATGAGCGCCGGGCCGAGCATGCCGCCGAGCGCCGCCGCGACGGGGAGGATGGCGCGCCGGGGGCTCGAGAGTTCGCCCGAGACGAGCTCGCGCTTGATTTCGAGGCCGACCACGAAGAAGAAGAGCACCATGAGGCCGTCGTTGACGGCGTGGCCGAGGTGCTGGTGGATTTCGAAGAGGTGGAGGTCGAGCGCGAGCTCCGTCTCCCAGAGGTCGTGGTAGCTCTGCTCCCAGGGGGAGTTGACCCAGGCGAGCGCGATGATGGCGCCGAGGAGGAGGACGATGCCGCCGGAGGCTTCGATGGCGGCGAAGCGCTGGGCAGGGCGCACGAACCGCCGGACAACGAAACGGCGGCCATGGCCGCCGATGAAGGAATCGAGGGCGCGCAACACGTCGCCCGTAGCGTAGATCGGCGAAGCTTGCGGTCAATTGAGGCCGCACCGGTCCCTCGTTGCGGGGACGGCGCTTCCGCGTGGCGGGGGCGGGCCGTACCATCGGCGGCCATGGGGCCGCGCATCCTCATCCTCGCCCGGGGCTACCTCGGCAGCCACATGTCGGCGCCGGGCATCCGCGCCACCGCGCAGGCGCGCGTCCTCGCCGAGCACGTGCCCGGCGCGCGGGTCACCCTCGCCGGCCCGAACGAGGACGTCGAACAGCCGGCCGACGGGGCTTTCCGGGTGACCCGCTGGAGCGCGCGGAACCTGCTCCAGCTCGCCGCCTCGCACGACATCATCATCAGCTCGATGCTGCCGCCCCACATCGCCGTCTTCTACCCGTGGAAGCGGTACGTGGTGGACCTCTTCTCGCAGTACGCGATGGAGTGGATGGAGGTGGGGATGCAGCACTACGAGGGGCGCCACCGCGACGCCTGGGCGGAGCGGACGCGCGCCGTCCTCGGCATGCAGCTGACGCTGGCCGACTTCATCCTCACCTGCAACGAGCGGCAGCGCGACAGCTACATCGGGATGATGACGTCGCTCGGGCTGATTTCGCCGCGGGTGTACGAGGCCGACCCGACGCTCCGGCGGTATATCGACTCGGCGCCCCACGGCATCCGGCCGGAGCTGCCCGTCCCCGGGAAGCGGGTGCTGCGCGGCGTGCGCCCCGGCTTCGGCGAAAACGACCGGATCATCCTCTGGAACGGCGGCATCATCCAGTGGTACGACCCGGCGACGCTGATCGAGGCGCTCCGGCTGCTCGGCCGGGACGATATCAAGCTGCTCTTCCTCGGCGCCGCCTACCCGGGCATCAAGGAGCTCGGCAAGGGCGTCCGCTTCCAGGATGCGAAGGCGATCGCGGCCCGCAACGGCCAGCTGAACCGGACGATCTTCTTCGAGGAGGGCTGGGTCTCCCACGAAGAAGCGAAGCAGTACGTGCTCGAGGCCGACATCTCGGTCTGCACCTACTTCGACAACATGGAGACGCGCTACAGCCACCGTACGCGGTTCGTCGACCTGATCTGGGGCGAACTGCCGTTCATCTGCACCCACGGCGACGTGCTGGCGGAGGAGGTGGCGCAGGAGGGCTGGGGGCTCGTCGTGCCGGAGGGCGATGCCCCGGCGCTGGCGCGCGCCATCGAGAAGCTGCTGGATGACCGGGAGTTCCACGCCCGCTGCAAGGCGAACCTCGCCGCTGCCCGGCCGCGGCTCCAGTGGAGCGCGACGATGCAGCCGCTGGTGCGCTTCTGCCGGGAGGAGGGCGAGCCGGTCTCGGCGAAGTGGGAGCGCGTGCCCGGGCTGGCCCAGCGGCTGGCCGTGTACACCGCCCGGCGGGCCGTGTTCAACCACTACGACCGCGCGCTGAAGCGGCGCTCAGAGCGGCGGGAAGCGGCCGAGAAGAAGGAGCGGCTGCGGCAGGAGCGGCTGGCCCGGGCCGGCGCGGGGAGCGCGGCGAAGTGAGGATCCTCGTCCTCTCGCGGGCCGTCGTCGGGCCGCAGATGGCCTCGCCCGGGGTGCGCGCCTACCAGCTCGCCGGCGCGCTCGGCCGCGCCCTGCCCGGCGCAGAAATCACCCTCGCCGTGCCGGGCGACCGCGGCGAGGTGACGCCCCCGGCCCGCAACGTCGGCATCCGCCGCTACTACGACAACGGCGAGGCGCTCTTCCTCGCCCGCCAGCACGACGTGACGGTGTCGCGAAACTTCCCGCCCCAGTTCGTCCAGCTGATGGGGAAGACGCGGCTCGCGCTCGATGCCTTCACCCCGCTCTTCATCGAATGGATGGAGCTCTCGCAGCGCGACATCCTGCCGAAGTGGCGGCGGACGTGGATGGCTTCGAACCGGTGGTATTTGAACATGCAGCTCACGCTGGCGGACTTCATCTTCTGCGCGGACGACCGCCAGCGCGACCTCTGGATCGGGATGATGATGGCGCTCGACCTCGTGCCGCCGTCGGTCTACGCGCGCGACCCGTCGCTGCGGCAGTACATCGACGTGGTGCCCTACGGCGTGCCCCAGCAGCCGCTCCGGCCGGCCGGGCCGGTGCTCAAAGGGGTGGTGCCCGGCATCGCACCGGGCGACCGGGTGCTGCTCTGGAACGGCGGCATCACCGAATGGAACGACACCGAGACGCTGCTCCGGGCGATGGCGCAGCTCGCCGGCCGCCGGCCGGACGTGAAGCTCGTCTTCATGGGCGTCAACCACCCGGATTTCGCCTTCGGGCCGAACGCGGGGGTGACCCGCCGGACGATCGAACTCGCGGAGGAGCTGGGGCTCAAGGACCGGACCGTCTTCTTCCGCGAGGGCTGGGTGCCGTACGCGGAGATCGACAGCTACCTCGCAGAGGCGGACGCCAGCGTTTGCCTCGGCTACGAAAACCTCGAGGCGCGCTTCGCCTTCCGCACGCGGTACGTCGACCTCTTCCGGGCGCAGGTGCCGCTGCTCTGCACGCGCGGCGACGTGCTGGCGGAGCGGGTGGAGCGGGAGCCGCTCGGCATCACCGTGCCGGAGCGGGACGTCGACGCCGTGGCGGCCGGCATCGAACGGCTGCTCGACGATGCCGGCTTCCGGGAGAGCTGCCGGGCGAACCTCGCGCGGGTCGGCGCCGAACTGTCGTGGGATGCAGCCGTGCAGCCGCTGGCCGACTTCTGCGCGCGGGGCGAGAGCGTCGCCCTGCCGGCGCGGCAGCGGCAGCTGCGGGCCGCCTTCCGCGGCGGCGTCTACTTCGCCCTCAAGAAGGCCTGCAAGAGCCCGCCGCTCCACCTGTAGGCAGGCGGGCGAATGCAGACGAAGCGGGGGGAGCGCCTGAGCGCTCCCCCGCTTCCTTCCGCCCCCGCCGGCGCCGCGGGCGCTCAGCCCTGCGCCAGGCGGAAGCGGGCCGCTGCCTCGCTGAGGGCTTTCGCGTACTCCCGCATCTGGGATGCCGTCGCCGCCAGCTCCTCCGACTGCGCGGAGAGCTCCTCCGTCGAGGCCGAGACCTGCTCGGCCGAGGCCGACGTCTGCTCGGAGGTGACGGAGACCTGCGAGATGACCATCGCCACCCGCTCGGTGCCGCTCGCCATCTCGGCAGCGCCGGCGGCCGAATCGCGGCTCACCTGCGCGATCGATTCCGTGGCTTCGACGATGCGGGTCGCGCCCCGGGCCAGCTCCTGCACTTCGCCGGCGACTTCGTTCATCCGCTCGGCGGCGGACTGGACGGCGTGGATGATCGCCTCGAGCGACTGGCCGGCGTGCTGGGTGATTTCGCGGCCGGCGGTCACGTCGCGCACGCCCTCGGCCATCGCGTTGACCGCTTCGCGGGTGCCCTGCTGGACGCGGGCGATGAGCTCGGCGATTTCGCGGGTGCTGGCGCTGGAGCGCTCGGCGAGGCCGCGGACGTTTTCGGCGACGACGGCGAAGCCGCGGCCCTGCTCGCCCGCGCGGGCGGCTTCGATGGCGGCGTTGAGCGCGAGCAGGTTCGTCTGCGAGGCGATCTCGTCGATGACCTTCACGATGTCGCCGATCTGCTGGCCGAGCTGGCCGAGCTCGCTCACCCGCTCGGAGGCGCGGCCGACGGCAGCAGCGATCGACTCCATCGCGGCGACGGCCTGGGCGACCGCCTGCTGGCCCTGGATGGCGGCTTCCCGGCTCGCCTCGGCGGCCCGTGCCACCTCGGCCGAGACTTCGGAGGCGTGCGCGATCCGCTGGCCCATCGCCTCGGCTTCGCGCTGGCCCTCGGCCGCCGATTGCGCGCTCGACTGGGCGCTCGCGCTCAGCTGCTGCGAGCCAGCTGCGAGCTGGGTGACTTCGTGGGTGCTGTCCTGCGCCAGGTTGTTGAGCGTGACGGTGGAGGTCGTCACCTCGTTGATCGCCTGGGCGATCTGGCCGGTGGCAGCCGCCATCTGGTTCGAGGACTCCTCCAGCTGGGCCGAGGCCGCGAAGATCGCCTGTGCATTCTCCTGCACCGTGCCGACGAGCCTCGCAAGGTTGTCGACCATGTCGCGCAGGGCCCGGCCGAGCGCATCCTGGGCGCCGCGCGGCTTCACCTCGACGGCCAGGTTGCCGGACGCAACTTCCCGGGCCACGCCGACCATCTCGCGGAGATAGGCCGTCATGTTCTGGAACGACTGCGCCATCTGCCCCAGCTCGTCCTTCGAGCGGATATCGACGGTGACATCGACGTCGCCCTGGGCGATGCGGTCCGCTGCCTCGGCGGCCCGGCGCGCGGCCCCGGCGATGGAGCGGGCGAGCAGCCAGGCGCCCCCGAACCCGAGCACGACGGCGGCGACGGTCAGCCCGATGAGCAGCGTGCGCGCGCTGCCGGCCGCGGCATCGGCCCGCTTCGCAGCCTTCTGCGACTGCTCGACGTTGTACCGCGCCAGGAGGTCGAGGTTATCGTTCAGCCGCTGCGCATCGGAGTCGATCTGGGAAGCAGTGATGACGGCGCCGACCTGGTCGCCCTTCGAGGCCTGGTCCAGCACCTGCGTGCGGCCGGCCACCACCCGCTGCGCGAGCTCTTCGATCACGGCGAAGAGATCGGCCTCGTCCTTCGAGCTAATCGTCGGCCGGTAGGCCTCGAGTTCGTCCTGCGCCTTCTTCAGATAGTCGCGCGAGGCGTCAACTGCCCGGCTGCGCTGGCCGGCCTCCGCCGCGAGGAGCGCCTTCTTCTCGTCGCGGGCGCTGGCGTTGAGGTACCGGATCGCCTGGAGCGAGTGCTGCACGCCGAGGGTGTTGATGCGGTACATGGTGTCGGAGCGCTTCGCCGCTTCGTTCAGCTGGTAGACGGCGACGCCGGCGACGATGCCCATCAGGACGAGGACGACGACGAAGCCGCCCAGGATCTTGTGCACGAGGCGGAGGTTGGAGATTGCCTGCGGAATCCGCACGAAAGCCATGGAATCGGTGCCTCCCATCGCTGGCGCTGCCGCGCCATTCACGCTGTGTTCATCATCGTTTGCGGAGTTCGACGGGCCCGCCGGGAGGATCACGTAGGGTGCGGGCGGGTTGCCACTAAGGGGACGGCCGCGCACCACCACTAAGCACATGCTCAGCCGGGGCGCTTGCCGGGGCGCGGGGGTAGACTCGGGGCGATGCGCCTTCCCCGCCTCCAGCCGGCCGCGGCGCGCGAAGCGCGGCTGCCCGCCGCGACGGTCGCCGGCACGGCGATCGGCCTGGCGCTCTTCGCCGCCGGCTACGGCCGGGCGGCCGACGTCGCGTGGGCGGCGACCGCGCTGGGCGGGCTGGTGCCGGCCCTCCGGGGGATGGTCGAAGCGCTCCGCGCGCGGCGGGCCGGCGTCGACGTCGTCGCGGTGCTCGCCATCGCCGGGGCGATCGCGCTCGGCGAGACGCTCGCCGCGGCCGTCATCGGGGTGATGCTCGCGACCGGGCAGGCGCTCGAGGCGTACGCGGCCGGCCGCGCGGAGCGGGAGCTCACCGGGCTGCTCGCCCGGGCCCCGCGGACCGCGCGCCGCATCACGGGCGGCGCCGTCGAAGTCGTCCCGGCCGATGCGGTCCGGGCCGGCGACCTCCTCCTCGTCGCGACCGGCGACACCGTGCCGGTCGACGGCACGCTGCTCGAGGACCAGGCGCTGCTCGATGAATCGGCGCTGACGGGCGAGAGCCGGCTGGCAGAGGCCCGACCGGGCCAGCGCATCGCTTCGGGCGCGGTGAACGCCGGCGCGCCGTTCCGGCTGCGCGCGCTGGCGACGGCCGGCGAGAGCACGTACGCGGGCATCATCCGGCTGGTGGAGGCCGCGCGGGCGTCGCGCTCGCCGATGACGCGGCTGGCCGACCGGTACGCCGGGCTGTTCGTCCCGGTGGTGCTCCTCACGGCGGGCGGGGCCTGGGCGTGGAGCGGCGATCCGGTGCGGGCGCTCGCCGTGCTCGTCGTGGCCACCCCGTGCCCGCTCATCCTCGCCGCGCCGATCGCCATCGTGGGCGGGATTTCGCGGGCAGCAGCGCGCGGCGTCGTCATCAAAGGCGGCGGCGCGCTCGAAACGCTGGCCCGCGTGCAGGTCGTCTTCTTCGACAAGACGGGGACGCTGACCGCCGGGACGCCGCGGCTGGAACGGGTGCTGGCCGCGTGGGGCGGGCTCGACCCGGCCGAGGCGCTGCGGCTCGCGGCCAGCCTCGCCCAGGTTTCGGGCCACATCATGTCGGAGGCGCTGGTGCGCGCGGCGGCCGAGCGGGGCATCGCGCTTTCGCTCCCGGGCGAAGTCCGCGAAGAGCCGGGGATGGGGCTGGAGGGCGAGATCGACGGGCGGCGGCTGCGGCTCGGCCGGCTTCCGTGGGTCTGCGCGCGCGAGCCCTCGCCGGCAGCGCTCCGGCTGCAGCGCCGGGCGCTCCGCTACGGCGGTTCGGCGACGTTCCTCGGGGTCGATGGCGAGCTCGCGGCCGCCTTCGCGCTGGAGGACCCGGTCCGGCCCGAATCGGGCCGGGTGGTGCGCATGCTCCGCCGGCTCGGCATCGGCGAAACCGTGATGCTCACGGGCGACCACCCGGGCCTCGCGGAGATGGTCGGCGCCTCGCTCGGCATCGACCGGGTGCTGGCAGGGCTGACGCCGCCGGAGAAGGTGGACCATGTGGCCGCGCGGGCGGGCGCGCCCGCGCTCATGGTCGGCGACGGCATCAACGACGCGCCGGCGCTGGCGGCGGCGGATGTCGGGGTGGCGATGGGCGCGCGCGGCGCGGCGGCCGCAGCGGAGGCGGCCGACGGCGTCATCATGGTCGACCGGCTGGACCGGCTGGTGGAGGCGATGCTGGTGGCGCGTTCGGCCCGGCGGATCGCCGTCGAGAGCATCGTCCTCGGGATGGGCCTCTCGTTCCTCGCGATGGGGTTCGCGGCGGCGGGCCGCATCCCGCCGGTAGCCGGGGCGCTCCTGCAGGAGGGGATCGACGTCGCCGCGATCCTGAACGCGCTGCGGGTGCTCCGCTGGCAGCCGCCGCGGCCCGGGGCGGGCATCCCGCCGGCCGTCCTCCAGTCGCTGCTCGAAGGCCACCGGGAGCTCGGCGCGCTCGCGGATGAGCTCCGCACCCTGGCCGCCGAACTCGATGCCCTGCCGCCGGCCGAGCTGGCAGCCCGCGCCAAGGCCGCCGCCGCGCGCGTCCGCGCCATGGTCGTGCCCCACGAACAGCAGGAAGAGCGCGACCTCTACCCTGCGCTGGCGGCCCGGCTCCCGGGGCCGGACCCGCTCGCGGCCCACAGCCGGACGCAGGCAGAGCTGTTCCGCGTGCTGCGGAACTTCGAACGGCTGGCTTCGGACCTCGAGCCGGGCGCCGAGGCGCTCGACCCGGAAGACGTGGCCGACCTGCGCCAGCAGCTCATCGGGCTCGCGACGCTGCTCCGGCTCAACCTCGCGCAGGAAGAAGACCTCGCCGCGCTGCTCGGGCTCGAGCGGGCCCCGGCGCCGGCCCCGGCGGCCGCCGGGACGCCGGGGTAGACTGGCGGCCATGCAGATCGACTACGCCCTCCTCGCCGACCACGCCGAAGTCCTCAACGGCAAGCTCTACCTGATGGGCGGCGGCTGGGATGTGCGGCAGGCCCCGGCCGCGCCGGCCCGCGCCCAGTTCGCCGTCGCCATCGGCGTCCGCGTGGAGTGGGACGAGACGAACGTGCCGATCGCGCTCCAGCTGCGGCTGGAGGACGACGACGGCGCGGCGGTGTTCCAGCTCGACGGGCAGCTGCACGTCGGCCGGCCGCCGCACGTGCCGGCCGGGTCGAGTCAGCTCATCCAGGCGGCCGTCGCGCTGAACGCCGAGCTGCCGGCCTACGGCGGCTACCGGGCCGCCGTCCGCGCGTCGATGCCGGGCGGCCGCGAGGATGCGCGCTCGCTGCCGTTCCGGCTGGTGCCGGCCTCGCCCGGTGCGCCCCCGGCGGCGCCCGCGGGGTAGACCGCCGTGGTCTTCACCGTCCTCGGCGGCATCGGCATCTTCCTCGTCGGGATGCTGCTGCTCACCGACGGGCTGAAGACGGCCGCGGGCAGCGCCCTCCGCGAACTGCTGAAGCGGTTCACCGGCAACCGGTTCAGCGCGGTCCTCTCCGGCGCGGCCGTCACCGCCCTCGTCCAGTCCTCGAGCGCGACGACGCTGACGACCATCGGGTTCGTGAGTGCCGGCCTGCTCAGCTTCCAGGGCGCGGTCGGCGTCATCTTCGGGGCGAACCTCGGGACGACCTCCACCGGCTGGATCGTCTCGACCATCGGGCTGAAGGTGCGGGTCGCGGAATGGACGCTGCCGCTCATCGGCGTGGGCGCGCTGGCGTGGCTGCTCTTCAGCGGCCGGCGGGCCGCGGCCGGCATGGCGCTCGCGGGCTTCGGCCTCATCTTCGTCGGCATCGGCACGCTGCAGACCGGGATGGGCGAGCTGGCGGACCGGATCGACCCCGGGAGCTTCGGCGGCGCAACGCTCGGCGGCCGGCTGCTGCTCGTCGGCGTCGGCATCGCGATGACCGTGGTGATGCAGTCGTCCTCGGCAGCGATCGCCACCACGCTGGCGGCGGTCGATGCGGGCGCGGTGACGCTCGAAGAGGCGGCGGCGCTGGCGATCGGCCAGAACGTCGGCACGACGGTGACGGCCGGCATCGCGGCGCTGGGAGCGACGACGGCGGCGAAGCGGACGGCGCTGGCGCACGTGCTGTTCAACGTCATCACCGGGGTGATCGCCTTCGCGGCTTTGCCGGCGTTCGTCGAGCTCTCGCGGGACGCGGCGGACGACGGCGACCCGGCGATGGCGCTCGCCGCCTTCCATACGTTCTTCAACCTCGCCGGCGTGCTGCTCCTGCTGCCGGTCATCGGGCCGTTCTCGCGGCTGGTGGCGCGGCTCGTGCCGGAGCGCGGCCCGCGGCTGCTGGCGGACCTCGATGCCGCGGTGGCCGAGGTGCCGGAGGTGGCGCTCGACGCGGCCCGGCGGGCAGCAGCGCGCACCGGGCGGGCGCTGCTCGAAGCCGCGGCGCTCGGGGCCGAGGGCCGGCCCGCGCCTGCCGCCGCCGAGGCTGCCGCCGCGATCGAACCGCTCACCCGCTTCATCGAACGGGTCGAACCGGGCGACCCGGCCGCCCGGCAGCGGTACGTCTCCCTGCTGCACGCGGTGGACCACCTCCACCGGCTGGCGCTGCTCGCGGAGCGGCCGCCGGGGGCGGCGCCGGCGCGCGTCTTCCCCCACCGGGGGCCGCGCTTCGTGCAGGCCGCGCGGGCGCTGGCGGGCGCGCTCGAGAACCCGGAAGCGCTCCGGGAGGCGCTGCCCGCCGCGGAGGCCGAGGCGGCCTCGTATGCGCGCTGGCGGGATGCGCGGCGGCGGGAGCTCATCGAGCGGGCGGCCGAGCCCCGGGAGACGAACGTGGCGGAGGCGCTGGCCGGCGAACTGCGCGGGCTGCGGCGCTGGTTCGGCCGGCCGCGGCCGGCGGAAGCGCCGGCCCCTCCTCCTGGGCCCGCGCCGGCTGCGCCCCGGCCGCCGCTCGTGGAGCGGCTCGATGCGATGCTCTGGATGGCGCGCGTGCTCTACCACGGCTGGCGGCTGGGCGCCCACCTCGACGCCGCCGCGACCGGCGAGCGGCCCGCGCCGGCGCCCGCCGAGCCCGGCTGAGCCGCGCGGCTACTCCTGCGGGCCCTTCCGATTGACCTCCTCCACGACCGCGAAGAGGTCGCCGATCGAGGAGAAGTTGACCGAGATGATGTTCGGCATCATGCCGCGCTCCTGCCAGCAGCGTTCGATGCGGCTGCGCAGCACCTCCGCGCTGTTCGCCGGGAGCGCGTCGCGGGTGGAGGGCGGGAAGCGCGAGACCCAGTGGTTGATGAGGAAGAGCGGGCTATCGGGCCGGCCGCGGAACGGCTCGCAGCTGAACTCCTCTGCCGAGCGGAAGAGGAACGGAGTGTCCTGCATCCAGGTGAAGGCGTCGTGGTACCAGGGCGGCGCCGGCGCATCCTTCACGTTTTCGGAGAAAACGAGCAGGCGGCGGTCCGTCTCCATGAGCTGCCGGAGCGTCGGCAGCGGCTCGCCCCATTCGAGCACCGCGGCGTAGTCGATGAGGCCGGTGCGCGTCATCGCCTTCTCGACGTCGAAGGGGTCGACGTAGTCCTGCAGGACGAGGATGACGACCTCGCCGGGGTGCTGGCGGAGGAACGCGCGGAGGTCGCGCATGACGCCTTCGAAGGGGGTTGCGCCGAGTTCGCAGTAGCCGTGGCAGAGGTAGAGGCCCGGCTTCGCGCCCTGCGGGATGGGGCCGATGGTGTCGGCGAGCCGGGCAGCGGCTTCGGAGGCCTCCGGCCCCCAGTAGGGCTCGATCTTCTCGATGGTGAGCGCCGGGTCGGTGCGGACGCCGCGGCCGGTCGGGTAGCCGTAGTAGACGTCGATGAGAAAGGCCCGGATGCCGTCGCGGAGCTGGCGGTCGATGGGGTGGAGGTGCTCGGCGAGGAACCAGCCGGGCGATTCGGCGGCGCTCATCGAGTTGTGGGTCGAGGGGAAGAGCACCTGGTCGAGCCGGCGGTCGCACAGCTCTTCGAGGCCGTTGCAGCCGTCGTAGCGGACGAGGTCGGCGGACGATGGCGCGCGGAAGGCATCGCGGTTGAGCCAGAAGAGGCCGGCGACGGCGAGCCCGGCGAGGGCGAGCGTGCTGCCGGCGAAGACGGCGGGGATGGCGGCTTCGCGGCGCGCCGCGCGGGGGGCATCGCGCCGCGCGGCTTCGCGGGCGAGGCCGAGCGTGCGCAGCAGTTCGACGCCGGCGAGGTAGGCGATGGCGAGCCCGGCCGCCCGCGCCGCGAGCATGCCCGCCGCCGCGGGGGAGAGGAAGAGGATGACGCCGGCCGCCACACAGAGGCCCGAGAGCCCGACACGCCCGAGCCGCTGCTCCCAGCGGGCGGCGAACCAGCGGACGACGGCCGCGGCCTGTTCGCGGGCGGAGGCCGTGGCCACGAGGCTGGACGCGACGGAGGCGATGACGACGCCGGCCGTGGCCTGCAGCCACATCCACGAGCGGAGCTCCCGGCTGTAGGCGAGCCACGTCTCCCGCGCGGCTTCGCGGGCGACCCGCGAGCCGGGCACCCGCGTCTCCAGCAGTTCGGCGACGATGGCGATGCCGAGCCAGGTGAGGAGCGCGCCGCCGACGAGCCCGATGCCGAACGCGGTGGCCGCCGCCCGGAAGGAGCCGCCGACGAGGCCGCTCGCCACGAAGCAGGCGGCGGCCGCCGCGAGCACCACCCACGTGAGCGCCCGCAGCTGGCGGTCGACCTCCATCAGCCGGGTGGCGGCGCCCCGGCTGGCGACCTCGATGGTGCCGAGGTTCGGCCCGCCGGGCAGCCGGTCCGCCAGCTCCGGGTCGTAGGCGCGGAGGCCGGCCTGGGCGAGCGTGGAGATATCCGAGATGTTGAGGACGAAGCTCTGGCGGTCGCTGGAGAAGATGGCGCGGTGGAGGTCGCGCGCGGCCGCTTCGAGGATCCGTTCGAACGGACGGCTGGTGAGCGCCGTATCGACGACCGTATCGAGCAGCGGCCGCGCGGCGAGGAGGTCCGGCTGCTGGTCGATCGCCTGGTCGACGACGACGCGGCGGACCTCGGCGCGGACGGCTTCGTTCTCCATCAGCGAGACGGCGGTGGCCGCGAACCGGTCTTCGTCGTAGAGCACGTCGGCGAGCCAGAGGCGGATGACGCCGAGGGTGACGAGCAGCGCGGCGGCGATGCCCAGCAGCGTGGAGGCGGCGGTGCGGGAGAGGCGGACGAGCGTCGGCATGGCGTCGTGCCGCGGGATTCTGGCGGATGAACGGGGTTCGGGCTAGCGGGCGCGCCTACTCGCTCACCATGAACGCCCAGCCGACCACCTGCTTCGTCGGCGCGTTCGGGTTGAGCGGGTCCTGCACGGCGAGGGCGGCTTCGTGCTTGCCGGGCTGGAGGCCCTCCGGCGGGGCGTAGCAGACGCGGCCGTTCTGGGGCTGGTCGCGGGTGGGGATGACCCACGTGAGCCTGTCGGTCACTTCGACGCCGTCGACGGCCATGCGGAACCACTGGCCGTACTGCGGCGTGCCTTCGAAGCTGACCTCGGCGCAGATGCCGCCCGGCCGGGAGGGGTCGGGCGAGCGGGTGGAGGCCTGCGTCACCGTGCTGCCGTGCTCGGGGTAGACCTTCAGGATGTTGCCGCCCAGCTTCGGCGCGGGGCCGAACTGGCTCGCATCGGGCGTGGGCGTCGGCGTCGGCACAGGGTCGGGACCGTCGCCGCAGGCCGCGCCCGCGAGCAGGAGCGCGGGCAGCGCGGCGGCGAGGAGGAAGCGGCGGGAGGGGACGGGCAGGCGCATCGCTCCCGAAGGTAACAAAGGCCGCCCCAGCGGGGAATGTGCCAGCTTGCCCTTGGCTTTCCGGGCCGCGCCGGGGCACCGTCGGGCGGAGATCACACCCGGAGGTGACGACGATGGACCCGGAGGAGCTGCAGGCGCAGGACGCCCTGCTCGAACTGGAGGAGCTGCGCGCGCAGCTGGCGGAGCGGGACGAGGCGCTGGCCGCCGCCCGCGAGGCGCACGCCCGCGCTATCGCGCGGCTGCGAGAGGCGCTCGCCGCCGCCGAGCCGGCGCTCGACCCCGCCCTGCTGAGCGGCGATACGGTCGAAGCGCTGGAGGCCAGCTACGCGGCGGCGAAGGAGACGCTCGCGCGCATCCGCGAGGCGGTCCGGCGGGAGGCTGCGGCCGCGATCCCGGCCGGCGCGGCGCTCCGGCAGCAGGGCCGCGCCGCGATGTCGGCCATCGAAAAGATCCGCGCAGGGCTGGCCGGGCGGTAGCTCAGCGCGCGTCGAGCCGGCGGAGCACGGCCACGAGCATCGCATCGAGCGAATCGAGCGAGGGGTCCTCGGCGGCTGCGGCTTCGACCCATTTGCGGGCCTCGGCGCGGGAGTAGCCGAGGCCCGCGATCGCTTCGACGGCGTCGGCGATGAGGCGCCGCTCCTCGAAGGCGGCCGTTTCGAGCGGCCGTTCGACGCCGGCGTCCTGGAGGGCGGCTTCGGCGATGACCTTGCCGCGGAGGGTCGCGATGATCTTGTCGGCCGAGCGGGGCCCGATGCCGGGCAGCCGGGCGAGGGTGGCGCGGTCCTCCTGTTCGATGGCGCGGGCGATGGTCGAGACGGAGACGTTCATCGCTTTGACGGCCTTCGCCGGGCCGATGCCTTCCACGGTCGTGAACTTCCGGAAGAAGTCGCGCTCCGCCCGGCGGAGGAAGCCGACGAGGACAGGCAGCGGGTTGTTCGCGTTCACATGGTAGAAGATGTGGAGGCCGAGCTCGGGGCCTTCGCCGGCGGAGAGGTCGGCCTCGCCCGCCAGCTCCGTGAGTTCGGGCCAGAGCACGATGGGGACGAGGATTTCGAAGCGGATGCCGTGGACATCCAGCTCGACGAGCGGGCCGGCGAGGTCCATCCGCGCGAGCCGGCCGCGGAGGTGGGTAATCATCGCCGCCGAGTATGCCATGGGTGGCGCGTGGGCGGCCGCGGGTTCGACAATCGGGACGTGCCCGAGCTCCCGGAAGTCGAGACCATCCGCCGCGACCTCGCCCCGCTCGTGACGGGCCGGACGATTACCGGCGTCGAGGTGGACCCGGGGACGCTGCCGCTGCTCGCGGGCGTGCCGATCGAGACGCTCCGCGCGAACCTCGTCGGGCGGACCATCCGGTCGCTCGGCCGCCGGGGGAAGTACCTCCTCTTCGAACTCGACGACGGGCGCTGGTTCGCCGCCCACCTGCGGATGACGGGGCGGCTGGTGTGGCGCGAGCGGGGCGCGCCGCCGGAGCCGTACGAGCGGGCCGTCATCGAGCTGGATGACGGGCACGACCTGCGCTGGAGCGACCTGCGGAAGTTCGGCACGTGGCGCCTCCACGCTTCCGCGGAGGAAGTCACCGCGAAGCTCGGGCCGGAGCCGATCGACGCCGGGCTGACGGAGGCGCAGTTCCGCCGGGTGCTCGAAGGGCGGCGCGCGCCGGTGAAGGCCGTCCTCCTCGACCAGCGGCGGTTCGCCGGGCTCGGCAACATTTATGTCGATGAAGCGCTCTACGCCGCCGGCGTCCGGCCGGATACGCCGGCGGGCGACCTTTCGCGCGCGGCCATGGGCCGGCTCTACCGCGCCTGCCGCGAGGTATTGGAACGGGGCATCGCCCACCGCGGCGCCAGCTTCCGCGACTACGTCGACGGGCAGGGGAACGAAGGCCGGCAGCACATGTTCGTGCAGGTGTTCCGGCGGACAGGGAAGCCGTGCTACGCCTGCGGGACGCCGATCGCGCGGAGCATCGTCGGCGGCCGGGCGACGCACTACTGCCCGCGCTGCCAGCGGCCGGCGCGGCGGCCCCGCCGGGCGGGGGAGGAGGCGCGCCGTGCTGGCTGACCCGGCCGATGTGGCGCGGGCGCTCCGGCTGCCGCCGGGCAGCGAACCAGCCTGCGAGCCGCTCGGCGATGCGGCCGGCGCGCCCGAGCGGTGGAGCGGCGGCGGGCGGGCGGTCATCGTCCGCCGGCCGGTCACGGCGGAGGCGGCGCAGAACCACGCGGCCGTCTTCGAGGCGCTGGCGAACGCGGGGTTCGCCGCCATGCCGCGGCTGCTCGGCTTCTCCGGCCTCGCCACCATCGAGGATGAGGTGCCGGGCCTCACCGCGCTGCAGGTCGAACCGCCGCCGGGCGCCGCGGAAGCGGCCGTCGCGGCGCTCGCCGCGCTCCACGCGCTGCCGCTGCGGGAGGGGCTCGACTGGGAGAAGGCGCCGGCCGAGGTGCTGCCCGCATGCCCGCCGCCGCTCTACCGGCTGGGCTTCGCGGCAGCGGAGCGGGAGGCCGCCGCGCCGCACTTCGCCGCCGCCCGGGAAGCGCTCCTCGCCGGGCCGTTCGGCTTCGCTCACCGCGCCGCGACGGCCGCGAACGTCCTCCTCGCGCCGGGGCAGGCGTGGCTCGTGAACTTCGCCGCGGCCGGCTTCGGCCACCAGCTGTTCGACCTCGCCGCCTTCCTGCTCACCAGCGGGCTCGGGGCGCCGGCGCGGCGCGCGCTCGCCATGGCGTGTGCCCGGCTGCGGGGCCTCGACCCGGCCGCGGCCGCCGACCTCGCCGACCTCGCCGGGCTCGCCTGGGGCACGGACGAACTGCTCTGGCTGCCGCGCCGGCAGGTGGAGGCGCTCGGCGACGATGCCGCGCTCGCGGCGCTGAACCTCGCCGCCGTGCGCATCGAGCGGGGGATGCGGGAGCCGGCCGGCGATTCGCCGATCGCGGCAGCGATCCGGGCGGCGCTCTGGGGCTGACGGCTCCGGCGGGCCGGCCCGCCTGCCGATGATCAGGGTGTGTTCCGGAAGCTGCCCTGGGTGGTGCTCGCCCTCCTCTTCCTCAGCACCGCGCGCTGCGCCACCGCCGACCTCGCAGCCGGGGTCGCCGCGGTGCCGTTCGTCGGGCCGATCCTCGTGCCGCTGCCGGCGACGCCGGCCTACATCGCGGCGATTGGCACGCCCGCGCCGGCCGAACCCGTCGAGCCGGACTTCGCCGCCTGGTTCCCGGCCGAAGGCGGCTGGCAGGCGGTGAAGCCGGCCGACTGGCAGGCGATGCTGGTCGCCGCGGCGGCCGCGGGCACCCCGGAGGGCTGGAACGCGCTCTGCGCGAAGGCCTCCGCCGCTGCGGGGGCGGACCGCGCCGCCGCGCCGCTCCCGGGCGCGCTCGCCTGCAGCGCCGACCCGGCGGTCACGGCGGCGCAGCGCATCGCCCTGGCGCTGTTCGACCTCCGCGCGGCGGTCGGCGCGTGGCTGGCGGGCGCGCCGAACGGCTCCATCGGCGCGATCCAGGGGCGGCAGGCCGCGCTCCGGCTGCTCTGCGCCACGGCGGCGCCGGGGAAGCTCGACGCGGCCGCCGTGGCCGAGGCCTGCGCGAAAGGGCTCGACGCCGGCTACCTCGCCGGCAAGGGCGCGGAGACGATGGCCGCCGTCGAGGCCGCCTACGCCGCCTATGCGGCGGCCCTCGCGAAGGCCGACCCGCAGACGGCGGCCGAGCCGGCGGTCTTCGCGGCCGGGGACGCAGCGGCCCCCTGAGCCGTATAGAATGGCGGCCCCGCCGACCGCTCCGGAGGTGCCGCCCATGCCCGAGTTCGCCCGCCCGACCGTGACGCTCCACTACCGCGACGAAGGCGCAGGGCCGCCGCTCGTCTTCCTCCACGGCTGGTGCGACAGCTCGGCGACGTGGGGGGCGCTGCTGCCGCGCTTCGCCGGCGAGTTCCGCTGCATCGCGCCCGATATGCGCGGCCACGGCGCTTCCGGCCGGCCGTTCGACCACGCCTACTTCCCGGAGGCGCTCGCGAACGACGTCGCGGCGCTCTGCGGCGAACTCGGCATCGAACGGCCGGTGCTCATCGGCCACAGCTTCGGCGGCTTCCTCGCGGCGTTCATCGCCGCGCGGATGCCCGGCTTCGCGCGCGGCATCGCCGTCATCGACCAGCCGCTGGCGCTGGGCGAATTCGCGGCGCAGATGCGCGCGATCGCGCCCGTCATCCGCTCGCCGGAGACGCACCTCGCCTTCCGGCAGCAGCTGTTCGGGTCGATGTTCGGCGGGCTGACGGGACCCGCGCGGGAGGGCGTGGAGGCGCGGAGCGCGGCGACGCCGCCGGAGGTGGCGCTGGGGCTCTGGGCGCCGCTGTTCGAATTCAGCGAGGAGGAGATGGCAGCGCTCGGCGGCCGGCTGCTGGCCGCGCTCGAAGGCCAGCCCTCGCTCGTCATCGAAGGGATGGACCACCCCGGCTACCCGGAGCTGCTCGCGCAGGCGGCGCCCGCGGCGCGGGTGGTGCGCATCCCGGCCGGGCACTGGGTGCAGCTCGAACGGCCGACGGAGACGGAGGCGGCGCTGCGCAGCTTCCTGGCGGGGGTGTGAGGTGGCCGGGCGGGAGCGCGGCGCCGCGGGCTGGCTCGAACGGACGCTCGCCGCGCCGGCGCTCGTCCAGGCGATGGCCGTCGCCGCCCGGCTCGGCATCTTCGACCTCGTCCGCGACCAGCCGAAGTCGGCGCTCCTGCTCGCGAGCACGGCGGGGGTGCACCCGGAGGCACTGACCCGGCTGCTGCGCGCGCTGGCGGCCGAGGGCGTGCTCGACTTCGGCGAGGATGGGCGCTACGGCGCGACCCCGGTGGCCGGCCTGCTCTGCCGGCAGGCGCCGGGCGACTACCTCGAACGGCTGCTGGCGCTGGCGAACCGCGAGTGGGAGGCCTGGGGCGGGCTGCTCGAGGCGGTGGAGACCGGCCGGCCGTCGGTCCCGCGGGCGGGCGGGGAGGGGTTCGCGCCGCCGCCGGGCGCAGCCGAGGCGCTCCGCCGCGCCGCGGGCGATGTCCCGGCGCCGGGATGCATCATCGGCAGCCCGGCCGCGCGGGCGTGGCTCGAGCGGACATGGCGGGCCGCGTCGCCGGGCGTGCCGCTCGCGGCCGGCGGCGGGCTCAGCTGCCTCGCCGATGCGGAGGCCGCGGCCGAGGTCGCGGCAGCGCACGCCGCGCTGCCGCCGGGCGGCCGGCTGCTCCTGCTCGAACCGGTCGTGCCGGCGGACCCGCGGGCCGCGCCGGGGCTGGCGCTGCGCGACCTCGAGCTGCTGGCGCTCGGCCGGGGCCGCCTGCGCGGGCTGGAAGAGTGGCGGAAGCTGCTGGAGCGGACGGGCCTGCGCTTCGACGGCGCAGCGCCGGTGAAGGGGACGGGCGGCTGGATGGTGCTGGCGGCGAGCCGCGGGCTGGTGTAGGGGGAGGCCGCAGGCGGCGAGGCTGGATGCCGCCGTGCGGGGGCGCGGGATGGCTGGCCGCCTCCCGGCGGCGGCGCCGCGGGATGCCGGCGCTCCGCGTCGGCGCCGGGGCGGCGGGAGGTTGGAGGTTGAAGGTTGGAGGTTGAAGGTTGGGACCCGCGTGTCCGTCGCCTCCCGTCTCCCGGTTCCCGCTTCCCGCTTCCCGGGGACATCCGTTGGGCGCATCGCGCCCCGCGGAGACGGAGCCCCGCGACGACGGAGTTGGGAGTCGGAGGTTGGAAGTTGGGGGCAAGGAGGGCGGCATCTTTCTCCCTCTCTCCCTTCTCCCTTCTCCCTCTCTCCCTTCTCCCTCTCTCCCTTCTCCCTCTCTCCCTCCCCGGGCGCGAAGCGCCCGCCCGCGCGGCCGCGGCGCGGCCGCATCCCGCGGCGATGCCGCCGAAGGCGGCGAGCCATCCCGCGCCGCCGAACGGCGGCCCTCCCCTACCCCCAGCGGGGCGGGCGCTTCTCCTGGATGGCGCGGGCGCCCTCCGCCGGCGCGGCGGAGAAGAAGCCGAGCATCTCGAGCGCGAGCGAGTAGTCGAACGCCGTGATGCCGCCGAGCCGGAGCCACTGGTTGAGCGCTTTCTTCGTGAACCGGAGCGCGTGCTGGGGACCGTCGGCGAGCTGGCGGGCGATGCGCATCGCCTCCGGCATCAGCTGCTCGCGCGGCACGCAGCGGCTCACCAGCCCGATCCGCTCCGCTTCGCGCCCGTCGATGAAGTCGCACGTGAGCAGGTAGTACTTCGCCTTCGCCATCCCGCAGAGGAGCGGCCAGATGATGGCGGCGTGGTCGCCGGCCGCGACGCCGAGCCGCGCGTGGCCGTCCGTCAGCCGCGCCTCTTCGGCGATGATCGAGATGTCGGCCATGAGGGCGACGGCGAGCCCCGCGCCGACGGCGACGCCGTTGATGGCGGAGATGATGACCTTTTCGCAGGTCATCATCTCGTAGACGATCGCCTCCGCCTCCTTCATCACGCGGACGACGGCCTCGAA
Organism: Tepidiforma sp.; assembly: GCF_026419595.1. Lineage (NCBI taxonomy): Bacteria > Bacillati > Chloroflexota > Tepidiformia > Tepidiformales > Tepidiformaceae > Tepidiforma > Tepidiforma sp. The sequence continues at coordinate 21,538 of NZ_JANZZD010000021.1, forward strand.
CCGCTCCTCGGCGGGGAGGGCGGCGCGGGCTTCGATATCGGCGAGGTCGCCGCCGGCGGAGAAGGCGCGGTCGCCCGCGCCGGTGACGACGATGACGCGCACCGCCGGGTCGGCATCGAGGTCGCGCCAGACGCGGGTCAGCTCGGCGTGGAGGACGTCGTTCGCGGCGTTGTAGACCTCCGGGCGGTCGAGGGTGACGAGGGCGATGCCGTCGGCAGTCGCGATGCGGAGGTGCTGGTACTCGGCGGCCATGGGGCACTCCTGCGAAAGGACATTCGGGCCCGGACCGTGAGCGGGCCGCGGGCTAGACTACTGGAAAGATGCCGAACTGGGTGATCGAAGGGCTGATTGCGACGAGCCCGCGGCCGGGCTATGCGCCGGGGCCGGAGCTGACGGTGCGGGACGAGGCGGTGGACCGGTGGATTGCGGAGGCGCGGCGGTTCGGCATCCGGTCGATCATGTGCCTCATCGGGAACGACCAGCTCTGGCTCTACCGGAAGGCGGCGCCGGAAGGGCTGCTGGAGCGGTACCGGCAGAGCGGGTTCGAAGTCTTCCACCTGCCGACGCTGGACCAGCTGACGCACCCGTACCGGCCGGAGGAGTACGAGCGGGCGTGGCGGGCGTTCCTCGAGCTGCCAAAGCCGGTGCTGGTGCACTGCAGCGCCGGGATGGACCGGACGGGCCGGGTGGTGCGCTACATCCTGGAGCAGCTGGAGCGGGAGGGCGGCGCGGCGGCCGCCCGCTGAACGCGCGAAAATTCACCACCGGGTGGCGAATTTTTCACCGCTGGCGCGCCGGCTGGTCGCCCCGGGCGCGGGCTCTGCAGCGCTGACGGTGGTGAAAATTTCACCATCGAACGGTAGCATTTCGAACATGTACCGGCGGAACATCGAGCCGCTCGTGCTGGAGGCGCTGGCTGACACCCGGGCCGTCTACCTGGCCGGGGCGCGCCAGTGCGGCAAATCCACCCTCGCCCGCGCCATCGCCGAGCGCACCGGCCGGCGCTACCTCACCCTCGATGACCCGCTGACGCTCGACCTCGCCCGGGCCGACCCGGCGGGGCTCGCTGCCAGCGCGGCCCGGCAGCCGCTGGTCATCGATGAAGCGCAGCGGCTCCCGGAGCTGCTGCTCGCGATCAAGCGGGCGGTCGACGACGACCCGGCGCCGGGCCGCTTCCTCCTGACCGGCTCGGCGAACTTCCTCGCCCTGCCGCAGGTGGCGGATTCGCTCGCCGGCCGGGTCGAGATCATCGAACTCCACACCCTCAGCCAGGGCGAGCTGCGCGGCCGGCGCGAGGGGTTCCTCGATGCCCTGTTCGCGGGCAGCCCGGCGGCCGGCCTCGGCCCTTCGGAGCTCGGCCGGGCTGAGTACCTCCGGCTCGCCGAGGCCGGCGGCTACCCGGAGGCGGTCGGCCGGCAGCTGCCCGCGCGGCGGCGGCGCTGGTTCGCCTCCTACCTCGACACCATCATCCGGCGCGACCTGCGGGACATCGCCGCCATCGAGCACGTCGCCGCCGTCCCCGCGCTCCTGCGGCTGATCGCCGGCCGGGTCGGCAGCACGGCGAACGTTGCGGGCCTGGCGCAGGACCTCCACCTGCCGCATTCGACGGTGACCCGCTACCTGCGCCACCTGGAGACGCTCTACCTGCTGGCGCCGCTGCCGGCCTGGTCGACGAACTTCTCCGCCCGGCTGACGAAGAGCCCGAAGCTGTACCTGGCGGACCCGGGCCTCGCGGCTGCGCTCGCCGGCAGCGGCGCGGCGATGGCGGAGCGGGTGCCCGAGGCGGCGGGCCAGCTGCTCGAAGCGTTCGCCGTCGCCGAGGTGCGGAAGCAGGCGACCTGGAGCGAGACCGCGCCGTCGGTCAGCTACCTGCGGACGTACGCCGGCCTCGAGGTCGACCTCGTGCTGGAGGCGCCGGACGGCCGGGTGGCCGCGCTTGAGGTGAAGGCGGCCGCGCGGCCGGAGCGGCGGGACTTCCGCGGCCTCGCGGCGCTCCGCGACGAGCTGGGCAGCCGGTTCATCGCGGGCGCCGTCCTCTCGCCCCACCCGGAGCCGCTCCCCGCGGGCGACCGGCTCTGGGCGCTGCCCCTCGACGCGCTCTGGCGCGCCTGAGCCGCCGCGGTTCACGCCCACGCGGACCGCTAAACGCGCGAAATTTCGCCACCGTCTGGTGAATTTTTCGCCGCGGAGCAGTTCGAACCGCAGCGCGCCCCGGCGCTCGCCGCCACTTCGTACAGGGCCCCCTCCCTTTCTCCCTTTCTCCCTTTCTCCCTTTCTCCCTTTCTCCCTGCTCCCTCCTCCCTGCTCTCTCCTCCCTGCTCCCTCCCCTCCCGGTATGATGAGCGCCCACCACCTTCCATCCCGGAGCGCCTCTTGCTGCCCATCACCCGTGTCGACCACATCTCCATGGCGGCGGCCGACTGGCGGGCCCAGTCGGCGAAGCTCGAGCGGCTGCTCGGCTTCAAGTTCCTGCACCACTGGGAGGCCGGCCCGAACCAGGATTTCGACGGCTGCGTCTCGCAGGTGCGGGGCACCGGCATCGAGTTCGAAGTCATCTCGCCGGCCCGGCCGGATTCGTTCGTGCAGAAGTTCCTCGACCAGAACGGGCCGGGGCTCCACCACATCACCGTCGAGGTGGAGGACATCCACGCGGCGGCGAAGGAGCTGGAGCGGCTCGGCATCACCCCCTTCGGCGGCATCCAGGACGACGGCGCCTGGTACGTCACGTACATCCACCCGAAGGACAGCGGCGGCATCCTCTGGCAGCTGTTCGTCGCGCACCGGCCGGCGCCGGAGGTCGACCGGAACGCGGGCGGCGGCATCGTCGACCTCCAGCGGGTCGACCACGTCTCGATGGCCGTGCCGGACCTGGCGAAGCAGGTCGCCTGGCAGGAGCGGGTGTTCGGCATGCAGCTGCTTTCGGAGTGGGAGGACGAGCACCTCGGCTACCGGGGCGCCGTGATGTCGATCCCGGGGAGCAAGCTGCAGTTCGAGGTGATCGCGCCGACGCGGGAGGACAGCTTCGTGCAGAAGTTCATCGCGACGCGGCGGCCGGGGATGCACCACATCTGCTGCGAGGTCGCCTCGGTGGACCGTGCGGTCGAGGCGCTGCGGGCGGAGGGGATCGAGCCGTGGGGCGGCATCATCGAGAACGACTGGAAGCGGCACACGTTCATCCACCCGCGGGATTCGGGCGGGGTGCTCTTCCAGCTGTTCGAGGAGTAGCGGCGGAGCCGCCCCCTCACCCCGCGCGCGGGAAGGGGACGGCGGGGACGGCGACGGTGACGGCCACCGCCTCGCCCGGGTCGGCGAGGTCGCTCGACGGCGCGGTCATCCGCAGGAGGTGGCCCCCCACCTCGAGGTCGAGCCGCGTCACGGCACCTTCGAACCGCCGCGCGCAGACCCGCGCCGGCGTGCCCCCGTGCCGGAGCCGCAGCCACTCCGGCCGGATGAGGAGGTCGCACGGGCCGCGGAACGGCCGCGCCAGCGGCAGCTGTCCCAGCGGGCACTCCGCCGCCGCGCCGAACGCCTCGCCCGGCACGAACTGGACGTCGCCGCCGTAGGAGGCGGCCGTGCGGGTCGCGGGTTCGAAGTAGAGCGCGCGCGGCGTCGCCACCTCGACGATTTCGCCCGCGTCCATCACGGCGACCCGGTCGGCGATCGCCATCGCGTCGGCGCGGTCGTGGGTCACGAGCAGGGCGGTCATGCCCTCGGCGCGGAGGATGGCCGCGACCTCGTCGCGCATCTGGACGCGGAGGCCGGCATCGAGGTTCGAAAACGGCTCATCGAGGAGGAGGACGCGGGGCCGCGGCGCGAGCGAGCGGAGGAGCGCGACCCGCTGCTGCTGGCCGCCGGAGAGCTGGTGGGGGTAGCGGCCTTCGAGCCCCTCCAGGTGGGCGAGGCGGAGGAGCGCCTCCACCCGGCCGCGCTCGCCGCGCGGCAGGCCGTAGCCGATGTTGCCCGCGACGGTCTGGTTCGGGAAGAGGGCGTACTCCTGGAAGACGAGGCCGACGGAGCGGCGGTGCGCCGGCACGTGGTGCTGCGGGCTTTCGATGAGTTCGCCGGCGAGCCGGATTTCGCCCGCGGTCACCCGTTCGAAGCCGGCGACGGCGCGCAGCAGTGTCGTCTTGCCGCTGCCGCTCCGGCCGAGGAGGGCGACGAGTTCGCCCGGGGCGAGGACGAGCGTCGCCCCGTGGACGGCGCGGAAGCGGCCGTAGTGGACGTCGACGGCATCGATGCGGAGCGCCTCCGCGGCCGGGCGGGGGGACGGGTCAGGATTCGAGGGTCGCAGGGTCGCCTCTCCAGGCCAGCACCACGAGGGGGATGAGCGCGAGCCCGACGAGGACGAGCGCGGGCAGCGCTGCACCAGCATACAGGGCGTCGGAGGTTCGGCCCCAGACGAGCCCGGGCAGGGTTTCGAAGCCGGGGGGCGAGAGCAAGAGTGTGGCCGGGAGCTCCTTCAGCACGGTGAGGAAGACGAGCGCCGCGGCGGCGGCCATGCCGGGCCGCGCGAGCGGGATCGTGACCGTCGCGAGCACCCGCAGCGGCGGCCGCCCGAGCGAGGTGCCCGCCTCTTCGAGCCGCGGCGGCAGGCGGAGGAGATTCGCCCGCAGCGCCGAGAGCGCGTTCGGCACGAACAGCACGAGGTAGGCGAAGAGCAGCATCCACGTCGTCTGGTAGAGCGGCTGCGCGTAGCGGATGCCGAAGAAGACGAGCGAGAGCGCGACGACGAGCCCGGGGAGGGCGTGGGTGAGGTAGGCCGTCTGCTCGAGGGCGGCCGCGCCGGGGCCGCCGTAGCGGGCGGCGAGGATGGCGAGCGGCAGCGCCAGCGCCACCGTCAGCCCGGCCGCGGCGAGGGCGAGCAGGAGCGAGTGGCGGGCCGCTTCGCCGATATCGGGGAAGTTCGCCCCGACCTGCAGGCCGCGGGCGAGCCAGTAGCCGAGCACCCCGAGCGGGAGCGCAAGCGAGGCGAGCACGACGAGCGCGAGGAAGGCGACCGCGGGCCACCGCCAGCGGCCGAGCGGCACGGGCCGCGGCGGCGCCGAGCGGCGGGACGTGCGGCCCGCTGCCCGCCGCCGGACCGTCAGCTCGGCGACGAGGATGACAGCGGCGACGGCGACCAGCACGCAGGCGAGGATCGCCGCCCGGGTCCGGTCGAAGCTCGTCTGGTATTCGATGAAGATGTCGCGCGTGAACGTGGTGTAGTTGAGCGTGGAGACGCCGCCGAAGTCGCTCAGGACGTAGAGGATGACGAGGAGGAGCCCGGCGGCGAGCGCGGGGACGAGCCCGGGCAGCACGACCCGGAAGAAGGTGGGCCACGGCGCGACCCCGAGCGAGCGGGAGGCCTCCTCCTCGGCCGAGCTGGCCGCCGCGAGGGCACCCCGGAGCACGAGGTAGACGTAGGGGAAGCTGACCGCGGTGAGCGTGTAGGCGGCGCCCCAGAGGCCGTAGACCTCCGGCAGACGCTCGACGCCGAACGGTTCGAGCCAGCCCTGCAGCATCCCCTTCGGCCCGAGGAATTCGACGACCGTCATGCCCATCACGTAGGAGGGGATGGCGAGCGGCGCGGCCATCAGGACGGACCACGTGCGGCGGAAGGGCAGGTCGGTCCGCGTGGTGAGCCAGGCCGCGGGCAGCGCAACCAGGATGCAGGCGACGGCGACGACGAGGGAGAGCTGGAGCGACCGCGCGAGCAGCGGCCAGGCCGCATCGCGCAGCACCTCCTCCCACGGCGCCCAGCCGCGCTCGGTGCTCCGGCGGAAGAGGTACCACGCCGGCACGAGCGTGGCGAGCACGACGGCGAGCCCCGGCGGCCAGAGGGCCAGCGGGGCTCGCCGTGCGCTGCGGCGGAGGGGGAGGAAGGCCGCCGCCATCGCGGGGTTACTGGAGCGCGCCGACCTTGCGGAGCAGCGCGAGCGTGCCCTGCAGGTCGTTCAGGTCGCTCAGGTCGATCGCGGGCGGCTTCAGCGAATCGAGCGCGGGCAGGCGCGGGTCCGCCGCCATGCCGGCCACGAGCGGGTACTCGTAGGTCTGCTTCACGAAGTACTCCTGCGCCGCGTTCGCAAGCAGGTAGTCGATGAACGCCTGCGCCGCGGGCTTGTTCTTCGACGTCTTCAGCAGGCCGACGCCGGCAACGTTGACGAGCGTGCCCGGGTCGCCCGGGGCGGTGTAGTGGTTGCGGGCGGCGAAGCCTTCGCCCTGGTCCTTGATGAAGCTCCAGAGGTAGTAGTGGTTGACGAGGCCGAGCTTCACTTCGCCGGCCGCGACGGCGCTCACGATGGCACGGTTGTCCTTGTAGACCTTCACGTCGTTCGCGATCATGTCGCGCAGCCATTTCTCGGCGGCGGCGTCGCCCTCGAGCTTCCGGAGCGCGGTGACGAACGACTGGAACGAGCCGTTGGTGGGCGCCCAGCCGACCTGCCCCTTCCACTTCGGGTCGGTGAGCTGCTTCACGGAGGTGGGGAGGTCGGCGGGGTTGAGGGAGGTGTTGTAGACGATGACGCGGGCGCGGCCGGAGACGCCGACCCAGGTGCCGTCCTTCGCGCGGTAGGCGGCGGGGACCTTCGTAAGCGTGGCTTCGGGCAGCTTTTCGAAGAGGCCTGCCTTCGCGATGGCGCCGAGGGCGCCGGCATCCTGCGGGAAGAAGACGTCGGCCGGCGAGGCGCTGCCTTCCTCGGCGAGGAGCGTGGCGAGCTGGGCCGAATCGCCGTACTTCACGTTGACGGTGATGCCGGTGTCCTTCGTGAACTGTTCGAAGAGCGGCTTCACGAGCGCTTCGCCGCGGCCGGAGTAGACGGTGATGGAGCCGGAGGGCTTCGGCGTCGGGCTGGCGGCGGCCGTCGCGGCGGCGGTGCCGGTAGCGGTGGCCGCCGGCGTCGGCTCGTCATCGTCGTCGCCGCCGCAAGCCGCGGCCGCGAGGGGGATAGCCGCCGCGAGGGCGACCAGTGCGAGGGTGCGCAGGAGATTCATGGGGCTGAGCGTTGCCTCACGCGGAGAGATGTCACACCGGGGAGATTAGGGTCACCTAATTTTGGTGTCAAATCTGGCCTCTTCCGTGCGATTTGGCAGGGTCGGCCACAATTGCGAAGGCGTCTACGCGCTTCGGCGCGGTGCTCGCCACCACGGGAGGGCGAACCTATAATCACGGGCGGATCCGCGAATCGGATCAGGCGGGTGAACACATGAAAGTCCAGGTGCTCCAGGAAAACCTCCAGCGCGGCCTCGCCATCGTCGGCCGGGCCGTGGCCACGCGCGCCACCATCCCCATCATCTCCAACGTGCTGCTGCAGACGGAGGAGGGGAAGCTCCGGCTCGCCGCGACGGACCTCGATATCTCGATCGTCGCGTGGGTCGGCGCGAAGGTGGATGAGCCGGGCGCGACGACGGTGCCCGCGCGCCTGATCAACGACTTCGTGGCGAACCTGCCGGCCGCGACCGTCTCGCTCGAGGCGCCGGCGAGCGGCCGCCAGCTCCGCATCGAATGCGCCCGCAACGATTCGACCATCAACGCGATGGACCCGGCCGATTTCCCCCGCGTCGCCGAGATCCGCGACGGCGTGGCGGTGAAGTTCGACCCGAAGGCGCTGAAGCGGGCGATCGAGCGCGTGGAGTTCGCCGCCGCCACGGATGATTCGCGGCCCGTGCTCACGGGCGTCCACCTGAAGAGCGACGGCCCGCGGCTCACCCTCGCCGCCGCCGACGGCTTCCGGCTGGCCGTCGCCGATATCCAGCTGGAGGAGTCGCCGGCGGAGACGATCGAGGTCATCGTGCCGGCGCGGGCCCTGCGCGAACTCTCCCGCCTCATCGGCGATTCGAACCTGCCGGTCGAGATGCGGATCAACCCGCAGCGCTCGCAGGTGCTCTTCGAATGGGACGACGTGCAGATGGTCGCCCAGCTCATCCAGGGCACCTTCCCGAACTACAACCAGCTCATCCCCGCGCAGTTCAACACGCGGATGATCGTCGACGTGGACGAATTCAAGCGGGAGGCGCGCATCGCGGCGATCTTCGCCCGCGACGGGAGCGGCATCATCCGGCTGATCATGACGCCGGGCGAAGGCGGGATGCCGGGCCAGCTGACGATCAGCGCCCGCGCGGACGAAGTCGGCGGCAACGAAGGCAAGCTCGATGCGGTCATCGAGGGCGACGCCTCGCGGATCGCGTTCAACAGCCGCTACCTGCAGGACGTGTTGAACGTGCTGGGCAGCGGCCGGGTGGCGCTGGAGATGACGAGCCCCTCAGCGCAGGGCGTCTTCCGCCCGGTGGACGAGAACGGCGTGCCCGAGCCGGGCTACGTCCACGTCGTGATGCCGATGTTCGTGCAGTGGTAGGCGCCTGAGGGGGTTCGCGCCGGGCGCTGCGCCTTCGCGCTCACTTCAGCGCCTCCGCGGCGACGGCGAGCAGGTCATCGACGTGGACGTCGACGCCCCGGACCACGACCTGCAGGTTGCGCCGTTCATCCCACACGACGACGGCGCTCTCGCCGAATTCATCGCGTAAGACGGCACGACCGAGCGCCGCAGGCAGCCCGTTCACGCTCGCAGCCTCCCAGCGCTCCGATGCGATCTGCGAGGCGAAGCCCGGCGACGTCGCAAGGTCCTTGTAGATGGTCATCACACCGCCGTGCTGGACATCGAACCAGCTCTTCCCGGAGGCGACCTTCGCCGCCGCGGTCGGCGAGGCGGGGAATGCGATGGTGACTTCGGTGTGGACGATGGTGTCGCCGCAGCGCACGGCGCGGGCTTCCCCCGGCACACCGCCGGCAGGGAACGACCCCGGGAGGGCGAGCGGCGTCCCGTCGGCTTCGCGGGCATCGACCCACTGCGCCTGGCCCGGGGCGCACCACCTCGATTCGTGCTTCGCCGAAGGACCGACAGCGATGCCGTTGACCACCTGGTCGTAGCGGGGCAGCGCCTTATCGGCGTCGAGGTACGGCAAGCCCCAGCCGGGCTTGCTCGTGTCGATCGTCTCCGTGGGCACCGGTGCTGGCAGCGGCGCCCCATCGCCCGGCGCGCCATCGGCCGGGCCATCGGACCCGAGCAAGGCTCTTCCCAGCGCGAACCCGCCTACGGCCACAGCTGCCACGGCCGCGGCGAGCCCCGCGAGCCGCCAGTTCAGGCGCTTCCGCTCCATCTCGACCTCCTGCGAACTGCGCGTGCCGTCCGGACCCTGCGCCCGCCCGGCCCGGGTGGAGGATGCCACACCCACAGAGAACGTCAATGCGACCCTCACGGTTCCGTCGTAACGTGTGAGCCGGGCGCCGGCCGCCCCGGGGGCGGCTGCCCCGGCGCGCCCCGGCCGCCCGGTCAGCCCCGCGGGGCCGGGAACCGGCGGAGCGCCGGCTCCCCGGCAGCCGCGATGAGGGCTTCGAACCCCTCGGCGTAGCCGGCGCCGGGCTCGAGCGCCCCGCCATCGAACCCGGGCGCGAGGCCGGCCGCCAGTGCTTCGACGATGCCGCCGTGGGTGACGACAAGGAGCGCGCCGCCTTCCGGCACCTCATCGAGCCAGCCGCGGACGAGCGCGGCGAGGGCGTCGGCGTACGCGGCGACCGCCGGCGCCGAGCGGCGCGCTTCGGCCCAGGCCCGGTAGCCGTCGCTCCAGCGGACGTGCGCCTCCACCCGTTCGCCGATCTCCTGGAGGGCGGGGTGCACCCGGCTGACGGCGAAGCCCATCGCGGCGGCGGTCTCCTTCGCCCGGGGGAGCGGGCTCGTCACCACGAGGTCGAACCGCGGGCAGCGGGCGCCGGCGGCGCGCGCCTGGGCGACGCCGGCCGGCGAGAGGCCGGAGGCGTTGTCGGCGCGGTCCTGCCGCTCGGCGTGGCGGATGACGATAGCGGTTTTCATAGAGCGGCTTCGCTGGGGGTCGGCAGAGTGTACCGGCGGCCGGGCCGGCGCGCTCGCGGCGGATTTCGTGAAGGTGGCGGCCTTCCGCGCCCTCGGGCTCCACGCCGGGCCGGGGGTTGCCAGCAGCCAGCCAGCCCGGTAGGCTGAAAGCCACGGCGATGGAGTCCTGCCGTCAACCGCCGCCGGCACGGCGCCCGGCGTGCTGATGACTCCTGCACCCCCTGTGCAGGAGTTTGTTTTTTGGAGACGACCCGCGACCCCGGCCACCTGCGAGGCCCCCGGAAGGGGGCCGCCTGATGCCGCTCATCGATTTCCGCGACCAGCTCGCCGTCATCCGCTACCTCGCCAAGTGGTTCCTGCTCCTCACTCCCGTCGCGGCCGCCATCGGGACCGTTTCGGCGCTCTTCCTCTGGCTGCTCGAACACGCGACCGAAGCCCGCTGGGACCACCCGTGGCTGCTCTACCTGCTCCCGCTCGCCGGGATCGCGAGCGCCGCGCTCTACCACCGCTGGGGGCGGAGCGTGGAGGGCGGCAACAACCTGCTCGTCGATGAGATCCACCGGCCCGGCGGCGGCATCCCGCCCCGGATCGTGCCGCTCATCTTCATCGCCACCGTCGGCGCCCACCTCTTCGGCGCCTCCGTCGGGCGCGAAGGGACCGCCGTGCAGATGGGCGGCGGCATCGCGAGCGCCTTCAACCGCCTCCTCCGCCTCGGCCCGGACGACCTGCGGACGCTGCTCATGGCGGGCATCGCGGCCGGCTTCGGCGCCGTCTTCGGCACCCCGATCGCGGGCGCCATCTTCGCGATGGAGGTGCTCGCCATCGGCCGGATGGAGTACAGCGCCCTCATCCCGGTGCTCTACGCCGCCCTCGCCGCCGATTTCACGGCCGCCGCGTGGGATGTCCACCACACCGCCTACCAGGTCACCGTCACCGGCCGGAGCGGCAACCTCCCGTTCGATGTGCTGCTGCTCGCGAAGGCGTGCCTCGCCGGCATCGTCTTCGGCCTGGCGGCTGTGTTCTTCGCGGAGCTGGCCCACGGCCTCGGCCGGCTCTTCCGCCGGCTCATCCGCCAGCCGCTGCTCCGGCCGGCGGCCGGCGGCCTCGTCGTCATCGGCCTCGTCTTCGCGCTGGGTACGCGCGACTACCTCGGGCTCGGCGTCACCTCGCCGGAGCCGGGCGCGACGACCATCGTCTCGAGCTTCCACGCGGGGGGCGCGTCGCCGTTCGCCTGGTTCTGGAAGATCGTCTTCACGGCGGTCTCGCTCGGCAGCGGCTTCAAAGGCGGCGAAGTCACCCCCCTTTTCTATATCGGCGCCTCGCTCGGCAACCAGGTGGCGGATGTGCTGCAGGCGCCGCCGGACCTCTTCGCGGGGCTCGGCTTCGTGGCCGTCTTCGCCGGCGCGGCGAACACGCCGCTCGCCTGCACCGTGATGGGCATCGAGCTGTTCGGCTCGGCGGGCGCGCCCTACCTCGCCGTCGCCTGCTTCGTGTCCTACCTCGTGAGCGGGCACTCGGGCATCTACCTCTCGCAGCGGGTGGCGACGCCGAAGGTGCGGCCGGCGACGGTGCCGCCGGAGGCGCCGCTGCGCGTGGTGCGGGAGGCGAAGGCGGCCGACCAGCTGCCGCTGCCCGCCATCTTCGACGTGTTCAACGGGAAAACCCCCGCAGAAGGAGAACCTGGCATGGATTCGAACCACCGCGTCCGGCGGCGCGAGCTCGGGCTCGTGCGCATCTACCTGGCGCCGAAGGAGCGCGCGCCGCGCCGCGGCCTCGGCGGTTTCCTCCGCAGCCGCCCGCTCTACCGCGAAATCATCGACGCCGCCCGGCGCGACGGCCTGATGAACGCCATCGCCCACCCGACGCACTACGGGTTCAGCGGCAATGCCGACATCCACGCGCGCAGCACCTCGCCCGAAGTGACGAACGAGTCGCTGATGCTCTGCGTCGAACTGGTGGGCGAAACCGACGCGCTCGAACGGTTCTGCGAGCGCCACGGCGACCTCCTCGCCGGCAAGGTCATCGTCCACAAGACGGTGGAGCACTGGCACCTCGAGAAGGGCGCGGTCGTGGTCGATGACGTGTTCGACGACGACTTCGAAGGAGAGCCGGATGCCGCGGCGCAGGCCGGGAGCTGAGGGCGGGGAGGCTCAGGTGCCCGCAAATGGGCTGCCGAAGAGGCCAACGGCCAGCTCGCCCCAGGCCACCGCCACGAGCGCCGCGATTGCCGCCGCGGCTGCCAGGCGGCCCAGCAGCGGCATAGAGCGCGCACGCGCGGCCGCACTGATGCCGGCCCCCGTGGCGAAAACGAGCAGCCAGGCAGCCGCGAAGTCCAGGAAACCCCACCGGACGGCGTCCGTCACCAGCATCGCCCCGAACGGGATGAGGAGCAGCATGCTGGCGGCGAGGGCCGCCGCGGGGACGGTGCGGGTGGTCAGGATATGTGAGCGCATGCCGTCCTCCCTGGCGGATGGCTCGAAGGTCGCCGGGCGGCGCAACTCTGTCAAGCCGCAATGTCCACGCTGGAAAGGCAGGGTGAAGGCGTGAGCTGGTTCGTCTTCGCGCTGTTCTCGGCGGTGTTCGCGGCGGCCACGGCGATCCTCGGCCGGCTCGGCGTGAAGGACGTGAATTCGAACCTCGCGACGGCGATCCGGACGGTGGTGGTGCTGGTGTTCGCGTGGGGGATCGTCTTCGCGACGGGGGCGCAGCAGGAGCTCGGGAAGCTCTCGCGGGGGACGGTCGGGTTCCTCATCGCCTCCGGCCTGGCGACGGGGATTTCGTGGCTGTTCTACTTCCGGGCGCTGCAGCTGGGCACGGCCTCGAAGGTGGCGCCGGTGGACCGGTTTTCGGTGGTGCTGACGGTCGTGTTCGCGGCGGTCTTCCTCGGCGAGCGGCTGAGCTGGGGGGTGGCCGCCGGCGCTGCGCTGGTGACGGCGGGGACGATCCTGATCGCGCTGGGGTGAGGGGGCAGAGGGCGGCGCAGGGGCCGCCGCTGCCCTGGCGATGGGGCATGCGCGCGTGTTGACCTTGCAGCAACTGGAAAGTCTAGAGTTCCCCCATGAACATTGCAGAAGCTGCACGGGCCGCCGGGATCTCGCCATCGGGCCTGCGCTGGTACGAGTCCGCTGGCGTGCTGCCGCCAGCACCGCGAGGTGAGAATGGCTACCGCCAGTACACGACGCACGATGTCAGCCTGCTTCGGCTGGTCGTCGCGTTGCGGCGGGTCGGACTCCCCACCGCGGAGGCTGGCCGCCTGGCGCGGCTCACCTTCGACCGCGGCGGCGGGAACGAACTGCTCGCCGCGCTCCGGCGCCAGCGCGAGGCAATTGCCGCACGCAGGGCCGACCTGGAATGGCTCGACGGCCAACTCCGTGACCTTGAGGCGACCTGGCGCGCCACCAGTGGCCCGGGGCGCCGGCCGGAGCCGTCCGCACCGATCGCTGTGCTCTTCCTGTGCCAGGCGAACTCCGGCCGAAGTCAGATCGGCGAAGCCCTGCTGACGCGGCTCGGCGGCGAACGCTTCCGCGTGCAATCGGCCGGCGCGCGCCCTGCGCCGGTGAGCGAGATGGCCATCGCCGTCCTCGCGGAGGCGGGCATCGACTGGCGGGAGGCGCACTCGAAGGCTCTCAGCGACGTGACGGGCCCCTTCGACTACGTCATCACGCTCTCGGATGCGATGCGGGAGACCTGCGCCAGGATCGCCGGCGCGCACAGCACGCTGCACTGGCACTTTCCCGACCCGGCGGCCGTGCGCGGGTCCGCCGAGGCGCGGCTGGCGGCGTACCGCCGCATCCGCGACGAACTCTCCGCGCGCCTCATCCCGTTCGTCGAACTGGCGCTGCGCACCGCGGCCGCCGGCAAGGCAACAACATCAGACCGGGAGGTCTTCCATGGATGAAACGGTCCACGTCCGCTACATGGTGGACGATGTCGCGAAGGCGCTGGCCTTCTATACCGACCACCTCGGCTTCACCGTCGAATCTGACGCTGCGCCGGCGTTCGGCTCGGTTCGCCGCGGCAACCTGCGCCTGTTGCTCGCCGGGCCGCAGAGTTCGGCCGGCCGGCCGATGCCGGACGGCGCGATTCCGGGACCCGGGGGCTGGAACCGCATCCACGTCATCGTCCCCGACCTCGCGGCCGAGGTTGCGCGGCTGAAGGCCGAAGGCTGCGAGTTCCGCAATGAGATCGTCACCGGGCCCGGCGGTTCGCAGATTCTCCTGCTCGACCCTTCGGGCAACGTTGTCGAACTGTTCCAGCCAGCCGGGCAGCGGTGACACGGGCGCCAGCTCATCGCGCCGGCACCAGCGGCCCCGATGCGATCCGGGTCCTTGGCTGAAGGAGGCGCCGGCGCGTCAGCCCCGCGGGCCGAACATCATCAGCGCCATGCCGGCGAGCGCGAGCCCGGCCCCGGCGAGGTCCCACCGGTCCGGCCGCCAGCCATCGGCGATGGCGCCCCAGGCGAGCGCGAGCACGATGAACATGCCGCTGTAGGCCGCCTGGATGCGCCCGAACTCCGATTCGCTCTGGAGCGTGTGGATGAGGCCGTAAGTGAACAGCACCGCGGCCCCCGCCAGCCCGAACGGGAACGGCCGGTCGACCCGCTGCCACTGCCAGACGAGCCACGAACCGAACAGCTCCGCGCAGCCGGCGAGGAAAAAGACGAGAATGGCGCGGTAGGGCTCCGGCATGGTCGGCGCACCAGCGAAGGGGGTTTCGCCCCCGAGCGTACCAGCCGCCGCGCCGGGCCGCCCCGCCGCACTGGAGGTCCCCACCGTATGGCCGAAACCGCTCCGCCCGCCGGCACCGACCCCATCGCTGAGCGCATCGCCGCGTGGGGCGGCTGGCGCGCCGGGACGCTCACCCTCATCCGCGAGCTCATCCGCGAGGCCGTCCCCGGCGTGGTCGAAGAGCTGAAGTGGGTGAAGCCGACGAACCCGCTCGGCGTCGTCGCGTGGTCGCACGCCGGCCTCCTCTGCACCGGCGAGGCGTACCGCGGGAAGGTGAAGGTCACCTTCGCCCGCGGCGCGAGCCTGCCCGACCCGGCGGGGCTCTTCAACGCCGGCTTCGGCGGCGGCACCCGCCGCGCCATCGACCTCGCCGAGGGCGATACGCTCGACGCCGAGGCCTTCCGCCAGCTCGTCCGCGCCGCCGCCGACCTCAACGAGGCGGCGAAGGCCGCGAAGGCGCGCGCCCGGTGAGCGGCGCGGGCGGTGATGCGCCGCGGCTGCTCGCCGGCGGCAACCCGCAAATCCCGAAGGGCGACGGCGACGCCCCGGTGCAGGCCTACATCGCAGCGATGCCGGGCTGGAAGCAGGAGGTCGGCCGGCGCTTCGATGCGCTGGTCGAGCGCGCCGTGCCGGGCGTGAAGAAGGCCGTCCGCTGGAACTCGCCGTTCTACGGCGTCGAGGGGCTCGGCTGGTTCTGCTCCGTCCACTGCCTGACGCGCGCCGTGAAGGTGACGTTCTTCGCCGGCGCCGCGCTCGAACCAGAGCCGCCGGGGAAGGGGAAAGACCCGGATGCGCGCTGGGTCGATATCCCCGAAGGCGGGTTCGATGCGCTGGAGCAGCAGCTGGAGGCGTGGGTGCGGCAGGCGGCCGCGCGCCCCGGCTGGGCGGGCTTCTGAGCGGGGCGCTACCATTGGCGGAACAGTGAGGTCGGATAGCCAATGGCCTTCTATACCTGCATCTTCTCGCCCGAAACATATGAAGCTTTCCGAGCGTCGGGGGGCTCCACAGTCAAGTTTCATGAGCGGCATCTTCGTCAGGCTCACCGCGTGAAGGCCGGAGACTTCTTTGTTTGCTACGTGACGCGAGCTTCCCGATGGGCAGCCGTTCTCGAAGCAACGGGTGAGGTGGCTATCGCGTCGCCAGAAACCGAGAGCCAGCATCGCGTTCTCGTGTCCGTGCATCCCCGTTCATTGCTTCCGCTTGAGCATGCAATCCCGATGATGGAAGACTGTATCTGGACTCAGCTTTCATTTACCCGTGAACATCCGAAGACGTTCCGGTACTGGACAGCACCGCTCAGGACGAATCTGGTGACGGTCGCAGACGAAGACGGGATGGTTATCACACGCGAGCTCGATCGCCAGAAAGAGAATCCGGTCGTCTATCCCGTACCTCCCTCGGTTCAGGTGGCGCTCGTCCGTGGCACGGACCGCGATGTCGTGGTTGTCGTTCCCGAAGATGAGGCCGCGAACGACGGCACGTCGCTGCCCGAGGTCCGCGAGTCCCTTCAGATACAGGCGCTCCTCGCCACCATCGGCTCGCGGATGCGGCTGAAGGTGTGGATACCCCCGAACGACCGTGCCAGGGTGAAGGCCGAGTGGAAGGGAGACCCGGATTCACTCATCGAGCGCCTCCCCCTCAACTACGACGATGTCACCCTGCGGACCATCGAACAGATCGACGTGCTCTGGCTCAAGGGGCGCTCCATCCGGCGCGCTTTCGAGGTCGAGCACACCACATCGATCTATTCGGGAATTCTCAGGATGGCCGACCTGCTCGCACTCCAGCCGAACATGGACATCAAGCTCCACATCGTTGCCCCGGAGGCACGGCGAGAGAAGGTCCTCCACGAAATTCGGCGACCTGTCTTCTCGCTCATCGAGCCGAGGAGCCTTGCGGAGCGGTGCACCTATCTCTCCTACGACGCCGTGCGGGAGATTGCCGCCCTGCCGCACGTCGAGCACCTGTCCGACTCGGTCCTCGACGCTTACGAAGAGCCTGCCGAGATCTGAACGTTCGCAGTAACTCCAGAACTGGACAGAGTCTAAAACACGCCCTACTATCGCTTCGCGGCCGGGGCGGCCGGAAGGCCGTTCACCTCCCGCCGCGGCCGGTCCGCTACCCTCGCACGGGCGGCGGCGCGCCCTCCCGGCGCGCGCCCGGGCCCGCGCACCATCCGCCGCTCACCCGCACACCGCATTGGAGGAGTACCGCCCATGTCCGCCGATGGCACGATGAAGCTGAAGGGCAAGCGCAACCGCGACTGGTGGCCCGAACAGCCCGACCTCTCCCTGCTCCGCCAGAACCATCCCGCCTCCGACCCCATGGACCCCGGCTACGACTACCGGGAGGAGCTGAAGACGCTCGATGTCGAAGCGCTCCGGCGCGACCTCATCGAGCTGATGACGACCTCGCAGGACTGGTGGCCGGCCGACTACGGCCACTACGGCCCGCTCTTCATCCGGATGACGTGGCACGCGGCCGGCACCTACCGCGTCCACGACGGCCGGGGCGGCGCCTCCCGCGGGACGCAGCGGTTCGACCCGCTGGCGAGCTGGCCGGACAACGCGAACCTCGATAAGGCCCGCCGCCTCCTCTGGCCGATCAAGAAGAAGTACGGCAAGAAGATCAGCTGGGCCGACCTCATCGCCTTCGCCGGCAACGTCGCCCTCGAATCGATGGGCTTCAAGACGGCCGGCTTCGCCTTCGGCCGCGAAGACGTCTGGGAGCCGGAGGACATCGACTGGGGCCCGGAGGACGAGTGGCTCGGCGATGACCGGCACCACGGCGAGCGCGAGCTCGAAGAGCCGTACGCCGCCATCCAGATGGGCCTCATCTACGTGAACCCGGAGGGCCCGAACGCCGTGCCCAGCGCCCTCGCGGCCGCGAAGGACATCCGCGAATCGTTCGGCCGGATGGCGATGAACGACGAGGAGACGGTGGCGCTCATCGCCGGCGGCCACGCCTTCGGCAAGACGCACGGCGCCAACGCGGCCAGCTACGTCGGCCCCGAGCCGGGCGGCGCGCCCATCCACGAGCAGGGCCTCGGCTGGAAGAACAGCTACGGCTCCGGCAAGGGCAGCGACACCTACACCAGCGGCCTCGAAGGCGCCTGGACCCCGACGCCGACGAAGTGGGACAACTCCTACCTCGAGACCCTTTTCAAGTACAACTGGGACCTCACCAAGAGCCCGGCCGGCGCCTGGCAGTGGGTGCCGACCGACCCCGAGGCCCAGAACCTCGTGCCGGATGCGCACGACCCGAACAAGCGGCATGCGCCCGTCATGCTCACGACGGACCTCGCGCTCAAGATGGACCCCATCTACGAGAAGATCGCCCGCCGCTTCCTCGAGCATCCGGAGGAGCTGGAGGACGCCTTCGCCCGCGCCTGGTTCAAGCTCATCCACCGCGACATGGGCCCCGTCACCCGTTACCTCGGCCCGCTCAAGCCGACGCAGGTGTGGACCTGGCAGGACCCGATCCCGCCGGTCGACCACCCGCTCGTCGATGCCGACGACATCGCGAAGCTGAAGGCAGCCGTCCTCGGCTCCGGCCTCTCCGTCTCGGACCTCGTGTTCACCGCGTGGGCGTCGGCCTCGAGCTTCCGCGGCACCGACCGGCGCGGCGGCGCGAACGGCGCGCGCATCCGGCTCGCCCCGCAGAAGGACTGGCCGGCGAACGACCCGCCGCGGCTCGCCCGCATCCTCGGCGTGCTCGAAGGCATCCAGCAGCGGTTCAACAGCGAGGCCAGCGGCGGCAAGCGCATCTCGCTCGCCGACCTCATCGTGCTCGCCGGCTGCGCGGCCGTCGAAAAGGCGGCGAAGGATGCTGGCTTCGAGGTCGCCGTGCCGTTCACCCCGGGCCGGATGGACGCCACGCAGGAGCAGACCGACGTCGAGTCGTTCGGCTACCTCGAGCCGAAGGCGGACGGCTTCCGCAACTTCCGGAAGCCCGGCCTGCGGAAGCGCGCCGAGCACCACCTGATCGAAAAGGCGGCCCTCCTCACGCTCACCCCGCCGGAGATGACGGTGCTCGTCGGCGGCATGCGGGCGCTCGCGGCGAACAGCGGCGAGACGAATCTCGGCGTGCTGACGAACCGGCCCGGCCAGCTCACCAACGACTTCTTCGTCAACCTGCTCGATATGAACACCACGTGGGTGCCCACGAGCGAGGCGGAGGAGGAGTACGAAGGCCGCGACCGCGCGACCGGCGCCGTGAAGTGGAACGCCACCCGCGTCGACCTCATCTTCGGCCACAACGCCGAGCTGCGGGCGCTCGCCGAGGTGTACGCCTGCGACGACGCGCAGGAGAAGTTCGTGCGCGACTTCGTGGCCGCGTGGGACAAGGTGATGAACCTCGACCGGTTCGACCTCCACAGCTGAGGCCGGCCGGCGCCGAACCGCCGCACCCGCTGCAGGGGAACGCAGCGAGGAACCGGGGGCTGCCCAGTGGGCAGCCCCCGGGCGTCATTCCCGGGGCGGGCGGGGGCGGGTGCCGGGCCGGGTCACCAGCCGGCGAGGCGGCTCACCCGGCTCCACGAGAGCAGGTAGTCGACCGCCACGAGCGCGGCGAACACCGCCGCCGGGCCGGCGCCCCAGAGCCGGGCGGCAGCCGCCGCGGCAGCGGCGAAAACGGCCGTCTCGAGCGCGAGCCGCGCCGGCCCCGGGATGGCGACCACCGCCTGCCCGGGGTCGTTCGGGACGCGGAAGATGCCCCAGAGCGCGCCGACGGCGATCGGCACGGCCAGCGCCAGCACGACGCGCAGCCAGCCCGGGCCGGCGAGCGAATAGGCCCACGCGCCGAGGATGACGAGGCCGGCGATTTCGAGCGCGAAGCGGAGCGGCGGGTGGATGACGCCAGCCATGGGGACACGTCCTGCAGGGGTTTTCGGCCCCGACAGCGGCAGCTGGCGGCGGCTCCTGCCGACCGTACCACGCCACCGGGCGCGGCAGCGAATCCGCGCCCGCGGTCCGGCCTCACGGCCGACGGTAGGTCGCCTCCAGCCGGCCCTCCGCGATCGCGTGCTCCTCCGCCGCCGCCCGGACCCGCGTGCCGGGCGTCCCGGGTTCGAGCCCGAGCGGGGCATCGAGCGCGATGACCCGGAAGACGTAGCGGTGGGTCGCGCCGCGCGGCGGGCAGGGGCCGCCGTAGCCCGCCCTGCCGAAATCGTTCTTCCCTTCGGCGGCGCCGCCCGGCAGCGCCCCGCCGGGCGAGGCCCCCTCCGGCAGCGACGCCGCATCGGCCGGCAGGTCGAACAGCGCCCAGTGGACGAAGCCGGAAGCGTCCGGGTCTTCGAGGATGATGGCGAACGCCTGCGCCTCGGCCGGCGCGCCGGACCATGCGAGCGGCGGCGACACGTCGTTGCCGTCGCAGGTGAAGCGGGCCGGGATGTCGTCGCCCCACGGGATGTCCGGGCTTTCGAGCCGGATGACGACCGGGGCGGCGGGCGCGCCGCCATCGCCGCCGCAGGCCGCAGCGAGAACGAGCGCGAGGAGCGGGAGGACGGCGCGGAAGCGGTGCATGCGAAGCCCCGGCGGCGCCCGGGTTCAGGCCCCGGGCCTGCCGCGGCGGAGTATCCGCCGTGCCGGGCGCCGGTTCAACGGGCGGGGGCGCGGCGGCGGCGGGCCGGGTTCGCTACCATGCGCCCGACCACGCCATCCGGGGGTGAGCAGGATGCCGCGCCGACGCCGCACGTACGGGTTCTCGTTCTCGTGGAAGCGCGCCGTGGGGATCTCGGCCGCGAAAGGGCGCATCGCCCGGAAGACGGGCATTCCGCTCACCCGGCAGGGCCGCCAGCGGAAGGTCGGCCGTGCGGCGGGCTGCATGGCGCTGCCCCTCGCGCTGGCGGCGGCGGCGCTCGCGCTGTTCAGCTGAGGCAACGGGCCGCCGGGCCGCGTACAATCTCCGAACACCATTCGAGAACCGGCGCCCGGGGCCAGTCTCGTTCGGATTCGAACCTACTGGGGGCCGGCCCCCGCACCGCGCCGGGAAGGAGCTCCTCCATGCAGTTCGCCGCAGAAACCACCGAACTCGGCGTCACCGAGCGCGCCTTCGAGGTGACCGTCGAGGGCGAGCGCGTGCCCGGCATCCTCTGGCTGCCGGAGGGCGCCCGCGGGCCGCGGCCGCTCCTCCTGCTCTGCCACGGCGGCATGCAGCACAAGCGGGTCGATACCCTGCTCGCCAAGGCGCGCGCGTTCGTCCGCCACCACGGCTACGCCTGCCTGAGCATCGATAACCCGGGCCACGGCGAACGCGCCAGCGAGGCCGAGCTCGCGCAGGCCCGCGCCCTCCGCGGCGCTGGCAGCCTGCCGCCCATCGACCCCGAGCGGATGCGGCAGCTCGCCGCCCGCGTCAGCCGCGCCGTCGGCGAATGGCGGGCAGCGCTCGATGCGGCGCAGCAGCTGCCGGAGGTGGGCGCCGGGCCGGTCGGCTGGTGGGGGCTTTCGATGGGCACCGCGATCGGCGTGCCGTTCGTCGCGGGCGAACCGCGCGTCCGGGCGGCCGGCCTCGGCCTCGCCGGCGTACGAAACGAGGAGTTCGGCCGGCTCGCCCGGCAGATCACGGTGCCGGCGATGGTGATGTGCCAGTGGGACGATGAGGTGGCCCCGCGCGATTCCGTGCTCGCCCTGTTCGACGCGCTCGGTTCGACGGAGAAGACGCTCCACGCGAACCCGGGGCGCCACGTGCAGGTCCCGCTCTACGAGCGGCAGGCGTGGGAGGAGTTCTTCACCCGGCACCTCGGCCGGGCCGGCGCCGCCTAACCGAGCGGCCGCACGGCCGCCATCGCCTGGTCGAGCAGGTCGGCGAAATCGGCCTCCGGGCCGCCGGCGAGGCAGGCATCGGCGACGATGGCGACGCAGCCGAGCGCGGCCGCGACGAGCGCCTCGGCGCGGATATCCGGCCCCGGCCCGGCGAGCGGCGGCAGCCGTTCGGCGATGACCGGCGCTGCTGCTCCGACCCAGGCGCGCTTCTGGCGCTCGGCGTACTGGCCGCGGAGCGCCTCCGTCTCGTTCAGCAGCCGCGCGAGGCCGAAGCCGGCCGCCCGGTCGGCCTCCGCCTCGGCGACGATGGCATCGAAGGCGCGGCGGAGCGAGACCCACGGGTCTTCGTCCGCCGGCCGGGCGGCGAGCGCCTCCGTGACCGTCGCCGCCAGCTCGTCGAGGTGGGCGAGCACCACTTCGTCCTTCGAGCCGAAATAGCGGAAGAAGCTGCGGCGCGAGATGCCGGCCGCGGCCGCGATCTCCTCCACCGTGGTCGGCTCGAACCCTTTGCGGAGGAAGAGCTCCATGCCGACCCGCGCGATTTCGGCCCGGATGGCGCGGCGGGCGCGTTCGCGCAGGCCGCCGGCGGGGGCGGCGGTTCCCTGTCCCATGGCTCGAATTCTAGGCGATGCCGAACCGTGCTCACAACGCCGATCTTGACACTGCGTGCCACATCGCGGACGATGGCGGCACTCCACCACGCACGGAGGTCGCGATGGAAACGTCCGGGAATCTCGATGGCAGGGTTGCGCTCATCACGGGGGCGGCCTCGGGGATGGGACTCGCGATGGCGCGGAAGTTCGCCGCCGCCGGCGCGAAGCTCGTCCTCGGCGACTGGAACGGCGAGCGGCTGGATGCGGCCGTCGCCGAGCTGCGGCAGGCCGGCGCCGCCGTCGAAGCCGCGCAGGGCGACATCTCGGACCGCGCCGCCGCCGAAGCGCTGGTCGACCGCGCGTTCGAGGCCTTCGGGCGGCTCGACGTGCTTGTGAACAACGCGGGCGTGATGGATTCGATGGCGGGCGTCGCCGAGGTGAGCGACGAGACGTGGCGGCGGGTGTTCGCCATCAACCTCGAGGGGCCGCTCCACACGATGCGCCGCGCGATCCCGAAGCTGGCGGAGCAGGGCGGCGGCAGCATCATCAACATCGCCTCGGTGGGCGGGCTGCACGGCGGCGCGGCCGGCGCGGCCTACACGGCCTCGAAGCACGCGCTCATCGGGCTGACGAAGAACACCGCCTACATGTACGGGCCGAAGGGCATCCGCGCGAACGCCATCGCGCCCGGGGGCACGAAGACGAACATCGGCGAATCGATGGCCAAGGCGGGCATCGACCCGGCGGGCATGGCGCGGGTGCAGGCGTTCACGAACCTGATGCCGGGCCTGCTCGAACCGGAGGACATCGCGGCCGTCGCGCTCTTCCTCGCCTCCGATGCGGCCCGCGGCATCAACGGCGCCGTCATCACCGTGGACCTCGGCTGGACCGCCGCCTGAGGGGCGGCGGCGGGGGCGCCGGGGCAGCGATTCGTTTTCTTCGGCGGGGGTCAGGGGCCGGAATCGCACGCCTTGCTGACGGCGGCGATGAGGCCGCCGACGATGAGCAGGCCCACGAACTCGCTGAACACCCTCGATGCGAAGAGCCGCGCCCGGTAGGGGAGGCTTTCGACCTGGCGCACCCGCGCGAGGACCATGTCGGCAGCTTCGCGGAGGTCCGCATCCATTCCGACGCTGCGCAGCTTCACAGTGAGCCGTTTGCCCGTAGCTCGGTCGCCCAACGCAAAGGAGTAGAGGGCAACCCGGAGCGCGACACTCCCGAGACCGTCTGCGAGCTCCCTGAACGCCTCGAACAATTCGCCCTTACCGCCGGTTCTCCGGAGCCCCCATCGCTCGATGGTTCCATCGAGGACGATGCAGTCATCGAGCAGCAAGTTGATCTCGTCCCGGTACGCACAGGCCTCGTGAGCTGCCTGCTGATCGACATCACCCCCGAGAAACTCGGGGACGAGGTCGGCCAGTTCGTTCACCTCGGCGAGGCGGCACTGGATGAACTTCATGACCACGCGTTCGGCGGCGGCGGGAAAGGGGGAGAGATCGAGCGCTCCGAGTTCATGGGCCGCCATCGTCGGCGCACCCGGGATGAGGAATGCCGAGAGGTAGTCCTCGGCGACCTCTCCGACCCACCAGAGCGGCCCGTCCTGCTGGATGGGGGCATCGAGCGCGGGTGCCAGGGAGGGGTCGCGGTGAGCTGCGATCCATGCGCTGACCGCCGTAACGGCCCCGGACGGCGAGCCGCCGAGGGCGCTCCGAAGGGCCTCGAGTGCACCATCGTGCGGGGAGGCCCACCGGGCAAGGCGCTCGTCGCCCCTCCAGCGGGCAAGGATGCGGTACTCGAGCAGGCGCTCGTCGCTCGAGAGAGCGGCCCGCGCCGCTTCGATGACGCCGGCATCGACGGTGGAGGCCCCCATTTCTGCCTCCATCTCGGCGCGCTGGATCGCGCGCCGGACGTCTTTCAGGGTGCCGGAGGGCGGAATGCCGAGGAGGTCGAGGTAGTTGCGTTGGAGGATGTCGCGGACTCGTGCATACATACCGGATCGCTCTTCCTGGGTGTGTCGCCATGTGGAGACGGGGCCCGGCGCGTGCCGGGCCCCGGGGAACTGGCAGGGCGGAACTACCGCCGCCGGATGCCGACGTTGGTGAACGGCAGCCCGCCGCCCCCGGCCCGGTTCTGGACGAGGCCCACCGTGGCGCGGCGGAGGCCGGCGGAATCGTTGCGCAAGATCGCCTGGCGCCCTTCCCGGATGAGCCGCTGCGTTTCCATCGGGTTCTTCCAGGGGCCATCGCTCGACGCGATCTCTTCGAACCACTGCTGCCAGATCCAGTCGTGCCGCGCGAGGATCTCGAAGATCTGCCGCTCCATGAGCGCGTTCGCCCGCTCGACTTCGTCGACATCCGCGCGCTGCTGGGCCTGCTGGAGCCGGCGCGCCAGTTCGTCGGCGCGCTGGCGGTCGTCGTTCGTTCCCAGGTCGTTGACGATCTGCCGGAGGTTGCCGAGCGTTTCGTCGGCCTCGACGAGCGCTTGCTTCTGCCGCGACTGCGCGTCGGCTTCATCGAGCTTCGCCTGCACTTCCTTCAGGAGGTGGAGGCTCTTCTGGACGGCGTCGGGGTCGCCGGATTCGGCGGAGCGCACGAGGTCGCGCGCCTCCTCGAGCCGCCTCGCCACCACCTGGGCGTCGCCCGCGGAGAGGAACGGGAGCGCGTCGTCGTACCGCTCCTGCGCCTCGAGCAGGTCGCGCGTCAGGTCCGCGACCGCCGGCTGCTCGGCCTCGAGCGTGATCGCGATTTTGAAGCTCTGGTCGGTGACCGGCAGGAAGACTTCCGCGGTGAGGAGCCGCGAGGCGGAAACTTCGAGGCGAATCTCCAGGGGCGAGCCCGCGGGCAGCATGCGGGGCACATCGCGGTCGGTGATGTCGATCCGGCCGACTTGCCGGTTCCGCTCCGGGCGGGGCGACTCCCCTTCGACGAGGTAGATGCCGATGACCTCGATGTCGCCGCCGGGTTCGAGCGCGATCGTCGTGCGGAACTCGTAGCTGGCGCGCGCGGGGAGCGGCGTCCCCTTCGGGATGAGCCACTCGACGATGTGGCGGCCGGCGCCGGAGGGGTCGACCGCGACCACGCCGATGGAGCGGGACAGCGGCGGCGGCGCGGCGACGAGACCGCGGGTGACGACGAACGTTTCGCCGCTGAGCGGAATGCTCGCGCCGTCGCTGCCGTAGGCGTGGACCCGGAACTCGTTGCGGCCGTTCCGCAGGAGCGCAACGGGGACGACGCGTGCGCCTTCCGGGTTGAGCGGCAGGCGGCCGGACCGCCACGAGCCGTCGGCCGCAGCGACCTCGATCTCCGCAGCGTTTCCGCCGAGGACGCGGACGCCGACGGGCGTTTCTTCGTCGTCCGTCACGTTGACGTGGCTGACGATGACCTGGGCGGTGCGCGAGGTCCCCGCCTCCTGGACGGGCGCCTGGACCGCCTTCTTGCGCAACTCCGCGGGGAGCGGCTGGGAGGCAGCGAAGATGGCCGCGCCCTCGGCCACGGCGAGCATCGGGTTCGTCCCGGAGACGACTTCGATGCCGAGCGCCTCGGCGACGCGGCGCCGGACGATTGGCATGTTCGTCGGCCCGCCGACGAGGAGGACGCTGCCGGGCCTGATCGCCGGGTTCCGGTCGATGACCCGCCGGGTCACCGCGATCGCCCGTTCGACCCAGGGCGCGGCGTGCGCTTCGAGCTCCGACCGGAGGACGCGGATATCGGCGCTGACTTCGTCATCCCGGTCATCGAGCAGCATCAGGTGCCCGGATTCGATGGTGACGAACGCCTCCTCGGCCGTCGAGAGCCGAATCTTGGCGTCCTCGGCCAAGTGCTTGAGCACTCCGAGCTCTTGCGCCCGGCCGGGGTTCTCGCGAGTCCACGAATCGATGTCGTACTGCTCTGCGAGCTTCGGCAGGAGAATTTTCTCGACGATGACCCAGTCGACGTCCTTGCCCCCGAGGAAGTTGTCGCCTTCGTGGTCGAAGACCTCGATGCGGCCATCGCGCACGCCGACGAGCGCGACGTCGAGCGTCCCGCCGCCGAGGTCGAACACGAGCCAGCTGCCTTCGCGGACGTCTGCCGAGAACCCGTAGGCGAGCGAGGCGGCGATCGGCTCCTGGAGCAGCACCGTGTGCTGGATGCCGGCCTTCTGCGCAGCGGCCTCGGTGCGCGCGCACTGGTTCAGGTCGAAGGCCGCAGGGACCGTGATGACGGCGGCGATCGGGCGGCGGCCGAGGCGATGCTCGGCGGTCTGGAGCAGGCTCTTGAGCACCTCCGCCGAGAGCTCCACCGCCGACATCTCCCGCCCGGAGCTGAACTTGAACGTGTCGTCGGTCCCGATCCAGCGCTTGAACTCGACCGCGACCTCCTCGGGGCTGATGCTCAGCCGCTGGTAGGCCGACTGACCGACATCGATGGCGCCGTTCGCGCGGACGCGCACGGCCGAAGGGGTCAGTTCGTTGTTGAGGCTGTTCCGGAGCGTCTCGACTTCGCCATCGACGCAGGCGGCGACGGCCGAGTTCGTCGTCCCGAGGTCGATGCCCAAGTCGATGCTGTACCGCTGCCAGTTGACCTGGTTCACCATGTTCATCCCTCCTCGCTGCCGATGATGACCTGGGCCGGGACTTGCAGCTGTCCCCCGATGTAGACGGCGGGGCGAATCGTCTCGACGACCTTGAGCGAGGCTCCCTGCGGCACATCGCCGATGACTTCGAAGGTCACGCCGTCCACGAAGCGCGTGCCGACCGGGTCTTCGAGCCGGCAGCCGGCGGCTTCGAATTCGCCGAGGAGCCGCCGGACCCCTTCAGCAAGCCGGGGATCTTCCAGGGAGCGCACGCGCCGCTCGAGGCGCCAAGCCTCGACAAAGGCGCGGGCGACGGCGCGCAGGTCGACCGCCTGAGGCGCGCCGGCGTCGCCCTGCGCCATCCCGTCGGCGGCAGTGCCCGCCGGCTCCGCGGGGGCCGCTGCCGGCGGTGGCGCCTGCTCTCGTGCCGCTTTCGGCGCCTGTTGTTTCGTCTTCTTCGAAGACTTTCCCAAGATGACCCTCCAGGTACCTAACGATCGAGACAAATGACCTCCCGGTCACCGCGACGCCATCCTGCTTCGGTCGGAAAGACGAACGACTCCGTCGACGATGGACAGTTCACGTTTGCCGCTCGCTCGAACTGCGCTTCCGTTGGATACGTCGACCCGGACATTCGGAAGACGTCCAAGATCCTGGCCGCCTGGGCCCGGCTGCATGAGGCGGGTGTGAGCGAACCGTCGACCGGGTTCCAAATGACGCACTGGCCCGCCGTGAAGCGGACACTCGACGACGCCGGGGTAAAACTCGAGCTCGACGACCCGCTCGAAGAGACCGGATCGTCTTCGCTCGTCGAGTCGATGACGCTCGAGGCGATGCCGCCGCCGATGATGGCGAGGATGGCCAGGGTGCCGGCAACTCCTGCCCAGTTGACGCGGCGCCGTCCTCCGGCCGACGGGTGGCCCCGGCCCGGGTAGGGCGGCGGCGCCCCGGGAGGCCGGCCGCTCTGCGACGCCGGGCTGCCCGTTCCCTGGGACTGTGCGGCGGGCCACCCGCCGAACGGGGGCGGCGCGGCGGTGGGCGGGCCGCCGCGGTACTCGTGTCGAACCCGCGACGCCGGCGCCGGCTTCGCCCGCGGCGCCGGCTCGGGCCGCGGCTCCAGTTCGGCGCTCCGGTCGCGTGTGCGCGCGCCGCGGGCGTACTGGGCCACGAACTCCAGGTTTTCGCGGATGTTGTCTCTGCGCGCCGGCCGGCAGTCGACGCGGGCCGCCAGCTCGAGCAGCTCGATCGTCGCCCGGTTCGCGTCCCGGCGAAACAGCAGGATGCCGAGGAC
>NZ_JANZZD010000022.1:0-1414 GCF_026419595.1 Tepidiforma sp.
GAGTTGGGAGTTGGGAGTTGGGAGTTGGGAGTTGGGAGTTGGGAGTTGGGAGTTGGGAGTTGGGAGTTGGGAGAGAGGGAGAAAGGGAGAGCGGGAGAGCGGGAGAGCGGGAGAGCGGGACGCGAGAGGGGATAATGGAGGGATGGACGGGGGCGAGCGAGCGCGGGTCGGGCTGTGCGCGGGGTGTGCGTGGGCGCAGCGCGTGGTGAGCGGGCGGGGCTCGGTGTTCTGGCTGTGCGGGCGGTCGCGGGTCGATGCGCGGTTCCGGAAGTACCCGCCGCTGCCGGTGCGCGACTGCCCGGGCTTCGAAGCGGACGAGCCGGGGACCGCCGGGGGCCGCGGCACGAGCGCCGGGCCGGGGAGCTGACGGCGACGGGCCGCGGCGGACCAGAGCCCAATCCACGACCTGCGATAGGGCCGATTGCAGAAAACGTCTGGTTTTTTGCTTGACGGGTGTGTTACGTTACGCGTCCGGCTGAAAGCGGGGGAGCTACCGGCGGGGTAGCCGTCGCGGCAAAAGCCAGGGGCTCGATGCCATCTCCCATTGCACCGAGCCCCCGCTTCCCGAGAGGGGAGTGTCCTTCCGGGCTTTTGCGCGTTCGGTTAGGTAGTTCCCTCCTTTCAGCCTTTCTTATTTGAGGCGCGCAACGCGGCCGTACTCGTCGCGTTCCACGTTGAGCGAGCGGATGTTCCGGCGGAGGAAGGCGGGCAGCTCGGCATCCTCCATGCTGCTGACCCCGGGGAGGTTGAACTCGCGCAGGCGGCCGCGGTCGACTTCGAGCGGGTCGCCGATGGTCGAGGCGCGGGGCGTGAAGCCGGTGGCGATGACGGTGATGTGGACTTCGTCGCCGACGCGGGGGTCGACCACGGTGCCGAAGATGATGTTGGCCGCGGGGTCGACGACTTCGGCGATGGTGCGTGCGGCGGCATCGAGCTCGCGGAGGCCGAGGGCGCCGCTGTGGGTGACGTTGAAGAGGACGTTGTGCGCGCCTTCGATCGACTGGTCGAGGATGGGGCTCTGGGTGGCGGAGCGGGCGGCTTCGACGGCGCGGTTTTCGCCGGAGCCTTTGCCGACGGCGAGGAGGGCGGGGCCGGCCTCGCTCATGATGGTGCGGACGTCGTTGAAGTCGAGGTTGATGGAGCCGTTCTGGCTGATGATGTTCGAAATCGACTGGATGGCCTGGCGGAGGACGTCGTCGGCGGTCTCGAAGGCTTCTTCGACGGTCGCGTTCGGGGGGCAGATTTCGATGAGGCGGCCGTTGGGGATGGCGATGAGGGTATCGACCTTATCGCGGAGGCGGGCGATGCCCTCTTCGGCCTGCTTCATGCGGCGGGAGCCTTCCCACGGGAACGGCTTGGGGACGACGCCGATGGTGAGGGCTCCGCACTCCTTCGCGATCTCGGCGACGATGGG
>NZ_JANZZD010000022.1:1424-39284 GCF_026419595.1 Tepidiforma sp.
GCCCATGCCGGCGGTGACGAACACCATCTCGGTGCCGCGGAGGAGGTCGTAGATTTCGTCGCGGCTTTCATCGGCGGCGCGTTCGCCGCGGGCGGGGTCGCCGCCGACGCCGAGGCCCTTGGTGAGCTTTTCGCCGATGCGGAGGCGGGTCGGCGCTTCGGAGGTGGCGAGCGCCTGGGCATCGGTGTTGCAGGCGATGAACTGGACGCCCGGGATCTTGGCGCGAACCATCCGGTTGACGGCGTTGCAGCCGCCGCCGCCGACGCCGACGACTTTGATATCCGGCAGCAGTTCGATGTCGTAGCGCATGCTCATGTCGTTGTCCTTCCCTTCGATGCGAAATGAGGCTGTGGTGCGGCGAGGTTGGCGGTTCGCGAAGCGGGCGGCTTACTGGGGGATGAGCGACCTCCCGAGGTTGAGGATGCGTTCGAGGAAGCCGCGGCCTCTCCCTTCGGACGCGGGTGCGGCGAATTCACCGGGCCGTTCGCGGTTGGCGAGGGCGTAGCGGACGAGCCCGATGGAGGTGGCGAAGGCGGGGGTGCCGATGAGGTCGGAGAGGCCGCTGTAGCCGTGAGGCCGGCCGAGGCGGGCGGGGAGGTCGAGGCGGGATTCGGCGACTTCCGGGAGGCCGCGGAGCTGGCTGCTGCCGCCCGTGAGGACGAGGCCGGCCGCGATGCGGTCGAGGTAGCCGACGCGCTTCAGCTCGACGCCGACCATCTCGAGGATCTCCTCGGTGCGGGCCTGGAGGATGGCGCAGACGTGGTCGAGCGGGACGTGCTTCGTGGACTGGGTGCCGAAGACCTGGAGTTCGACGGTTTCGCCGGCCATGGCGGGGTCGGCGTAGGCGGCGCCAACGGTGCACTTCACGGTCTCGGCGCTCTCCCACGGGCAGCGGAGCACCCGGGCGAGGTCGGCGGTGAGGTGGGAGCCGGCGATCGGCAGGCAGGCAGTGTGGGCGACGGCGCCTTCGTCGAAGACGGCGATGGAGGTGGTGCTGCCGCCGATATCGACGAGCGCGACGCCCTGCTGCTTCTCCTGCTCGGTGAGGACGCTCTCGGCCGAGGCGAGGCTTTCGAGGATGATATCGTCGACCTGGACGCCGGCGCCTTCGACGCACTTCGTGAGGTTCTGGATGGCCGAGACGGCGCCGGAGACGATGTGGACCTCGGCATCGAGGCGGGAGCCGAACATGCCGACGGGGTCGGAGACGGGTTCGGTGCCTTCGACCCAGTAGGTGCGGGGGACGACGTGGATGACCTGCCGGTTGGTGGGGATGGCGACCTGGCCGGCGGCCTCGAGAACGCGGGCGCGGTCGTCGGCGGAGATGGGCCGGGTGCGGTCCGGGATGGCGACGATGCCGCGGTTGTTCTGGCTGGCGATGTGGCCGCCGGAGATGCCGACGACGGCGGAGAGGATGCGCATGCCGCAGGCCTGCTCGGCCTTTTCGACGGCGATGGAGATGGCTTCCCGGGCGCTCTGGATGTTGTCGATGACGCCGCGGGAGAGGCCGGCGGCCGGCGCGACGCCGACGCCGAGGATGCGCGTCTCGCCGGTCTCGGAGATATCGCCGACGACGACGGCGACCTTGGTGGATCCGACATCGATGGCGGCTACGGTGGAGCGTCGACGCATGATTCCCCCTTTCCTCGCTTCCTCTACTGCAGCACCGGGCGGTTGCCGTAGCGCAGGTCGATGGTGGTGTAGGCGATGTGCCGCTGGCGCGCCTCGGCGGCGAGGGCGGCCCAGACGGCGAGCTTGTAGGCGATGGAGCTGGAATCGCCGAAGAGGGCGACCTGGCCGTCGGCAGTGGTGACCTGGACGCCTTTGCCTTTGATGAAGGCGACCTCTTCGACGGTGGTGCCGAGCTGGCGCGGCAGCAGCTCGTAGATCTCGGCGGCGGCATCGACGGCCTGGTAATCGACGCGGTCGCCGACGATGCGGGAGCCGGGCTCGGAGCTGCGGATGGCCGGGGCGCCGGCCGGCAGGCGCTCGCCGACGGCGATGACGACCCCTTCGCGGTCGATGAGGTAGTCGACGCCGGCCTGCTCCCAGGTGCCCCACGGGCGGCGCTCTTCGACGATGATGCGGACGGTGGACGGCCAATCGCGCTCGATGCGGACGGAACTGACGAGCGGGAGCTGGTAGACGGCGCGCTGCGCGGCCGCGAGGTCGGCGGTGAGCATGCTGCGGCCGAGCAGGTCGGCGGCGGCGACGATGGTGCGGTCGGACATCCGCTGCGTGCCCTGGACTTCGACGGTTTCGACGCGGAAGTAGGGCGAGCGGTAGAGCCAGGCGGCGCCGGCGATGAGCGCGGCGACGGCGGCGAGGCCGCCTGCGGCGATGACGAAGCGGCGGCCGGCGAGGCCGACGCGCACGCTGCGGCGCTGCGGCGGGACGACGCCTTCGCCGATGACGAGCGGGGGCCGGCGGACGATCTCCCGCCGGGGGCCGTTCCCGCCGACGGCGGGCCGGGTGCGCCGGACGATCTTCCGGACGACGCCGGGCTGCTGGCCGCGGTTCCTGCGGATGATCACGGCTGCGGCCTCCGCGCATGGCGTTCGAAGGCGAGCTCGAGGATGCGCGTCAGCAGCTCGCGGTAGGGCAGGCCCGAGGCCTCCCAGAGCTTCGGGTACATGCTGATGCTGGTGAAGCCGGGGATGGTGTTGACTTCGTTGGCGATGACGCGGTCGCCTGTGGTGAGGAAGAAATCGACCCGGGCGTAGCCTTCGCAGCCCATGACGCGGTACATGCGGAGG
This sequence comes from Tepidiforma sp., assembly GCF_026419595.1. Classification (NCBI taxonomy): domain Bacteria; kingdom Bacillati; phylum Chloroflexota; class Tepidiformia; order Tepidiformales; family Tepidiformaceae; genus Tepidiforma; species Tepidiforma sp. The sequence goes on from NZ_JANZZD010000022.1 coordinate 4,181, forward strand.
GCGAGGTCGCGCACCTCGGCGGCGACGGCGTCGGTGACCGGCGCGGGGATGTAAAGCTCGGTCTTCGAGGCCGGGTCGTACTTCGAGGCGTAATCGTAGAACTCGCGGTCGGGGACGATTTCGCCGACGGTGCTCGCCTCGGGCTCATCGTTGCCGAGGACGGAGACTTCCAGCTCGCGGCCGCGGATGGCTTCTTCGACGACGGCCTTGGTGTCGTAGGCGAAGGCGGCTTCGAAGGCGCGCGGCAGGTCTTCGCGGGAGCGGACCTTCGTGATGCCGACGCTGGAGCCCCCGTTCGCCGGCTTGACGAAGCAGGGATAGCCGATCGCCTCGTCGATGAGCGCCATAGACATATTTTGGTGAAGTGTATACTCCCGTGATCGGATGACGGAATACCGGGCCACCGGGATCCCGGCTTCGCGGAAGATGGCTTTCATGAGCGCCTTGTCCATGCCGATGGCGGAGGCGGCGACCCCGGCCCCGGCATAGGGGATGCCAGCCATCTCGAGGAAGCCCTGCAGGGTGCCGTCTTCGCCGAAGGTGCCGTGGACGAGCGGGAAGGCGACATCGCAGCCGGCGAGAGCGGCGAGGGCCTCGTGCGCGCGGAGGAGGGGCTGGCCGAGGCCGGTGAAGGCGCGGGCGCCGGCATCGAGCGCGGCCCGGGTTTCGGCCGGGCTCAGCCACTCGCCGGTGCGGGAGATGCCGATGGGCACGGGCTCCCAGCGCGCCGGGTCGAGCGCGGCCATGACGCTCCGGGCGGAGACGATGGAGACCTCGTGCTCGCCGGAGCGGCCCCCGAAGATGACGGCAACGCGCTGGCGGCTCATGTCCACGCCCCCACGAATTCGACTTCGGTTTCGAGGCGGATGCCGAAGCGCTCGAAGACGCGCCGGCGGGCTTCCTCGATGAGCCAGCGGACGTCGGCAGCGGCTGCGTTGCCTTCGTTGACGAAGAAGTTCGCGTGCTTGTCGGAGACGGCCGCATCGCCGCGGCGCATGCCCCGCATGCCGACGGCGTCGATGAGCTTCCACGCGGGCGCTTCGGGCGGATTCTTGAAGGTCGAGCCGGCGCTGCGGCCGCGGGGCTGGGCGGCGAGCCGCTTCTCATCGAAGGCGGCAGCGCGGCGGAGGAGGTCGGCGGGGTCGCCGGGGAAGAGCTCGAGCTCGCATTCGAGGACGGCGCGGCCGCGGAGCTCGCCGCGCGTGAAGCGGCTGCCGCGGTAGACGAGGCGGAGGTCGGCGGCGTCCACCCACTCGGCGCGGCCGGAGGGCTCCTGGATGCGGACCCGCCGGAGGACGTCGGCGAGGCAGCCGCCGTACGCGCCGGCGTTGTAGACGACGGCGCCGCCGAGGGTGCCGGGGATGCCGACTGCCCAGGCGAGGCCGTCGAGGCCGCGGCGGCACATCCGCCGCGCGAAGGCGGCGAAGCTGGCACCGCTCTCGATGCGCGCCGTGAGGCCGTCGAGCTGCTCGGCGCGGGCGCGGTTGTCGATGACGAGGCCGCGGATGCCGGCGTCGGCGACGAGGATGTTGCTGCCCGAGCCGAGGATGAAGACCGGGACGTCGGCATCGGCTGCGGCAGTGAGCGCGCGGCCGAGCGCCTCGCCGGAGCGGACCGTGAGGAAGAGGTCGGCGGGGCCGCCGATGCCGAAGGTGGTGTGGCGGGCGAGCGGCTCGGCGCGGCGCAGCTCGCCGAGGGGCTCGAGCGCGGCAGCGAGGCGTTCGAGGGCGCTCACCGGAGGGTCTCCAGCAGCATGGGACCGACCTCGTTCACGTCGCCGGCGCCGATGGTGATGACGACGTCGCCGGGGCGGACGAGCTCGCGGGCGATGCGGACGGCCTCTGCGAAATCGACGGCGTAGCGGGCCGGCGGCCGGGCGATGGCGGCGGCGAGGTCGCGGGCGGAGCGCCCGGCGGCCGGGTCTTCGCGGGCGGCGTAGGTTTCGACGATGAGCAGCTCATCGAGCCCGTCGAAGCACGCGAGCCAGTCGTCCCAGAGGTAGGCGATCCGGCTGTAGGTGTGCGGCTGGTGGATGCCGATGAGCCGCCGGCCGGGAAAGGCGGCGCGGGCCGCGGCGACGAGCGCGCGGACCTCGGTCGGATGGTGGGCGTAGTCGTCCATGACCGTGACGCCGCCGGCTTCGCCGGTGAGCTCGAACCGGCGCCGGGCACCACGGAACGCCGCGACGGCCTCGCGAACCGCTTCGAAGGGGACGCCGAGGTGGAGCGCGACGGCGGCGGCGGCCGTCGCATTGCGGACGACGTGGAGGCCGGGGACCCGGACGGTGAGCTGGCCGAGCGGGGTTCCGCCGCGCTCGAGCGTGAAGCTGCCGCCTCCGGGACCGAGCTCGATGCCGGAGGCGCGCCAGTAGCGGACGCCTTCAGCGCCGTAGGTTTCGTGGCGGAGCGGGTCGTCGCCGAGGAGGTCGCTGACGCGGCGGGCGCCGGGGTCGTCGGCGCAGGCGAGGAGGAGGCCGCCGGGCCGGACGCGCCGGCCGAACGCGACGAAGGCAGCTTCGTAGGCTTCCGGGGTGCCGAAATCATCGAGATGGTCCGGCTCGACGGTCGTGATGACAGCGATCGCGGGGGTGTATTCGAGGAAGGCGCGGCGGTATTCGTCGGCCTCGACGACGGCGATGTCGCCCTCGCCCCATGCCGCGTGGCCGCCGAGGTCGGGGGATTCGCCGCCGAGGAGGTACATCGGCGCGAGGCCGGCGCGGGCGAGGATGAAGGCGATGAGCGAAGACGTGGTGGTCTTGCCGTGGGAGCCGGCGACGGCGACGAGCCGCTTTCCTTCGAGGAGTCGCGCGACCATCTCGGCGCGGAGGATGACCGGGACGCCGCGGCGGCGGGCTTCGACGAGCTCGGGATTGTCGGGCCGGGCGGCGGCGGTGGCGACGACGAGCGCGGTGTCAGGCGGCAGGTGAGCGGCGTCGTGGCCTTCGAAGACCTGCGCGCCGAGCGCTTCGAGCTGGTCGGTGAGGTGGGAGCGGCGGAGGTCGCTGCCGGAGACGGCGATGCCCCGCTGGCGCAGCAGGATGCCGATGGCGGACATGTGGATGCCGCCGATGCCGACGAGGTGGACCGGGCCGCGGATGTCGGCGGTCACCGGGCGGCCTCCATGACGAGCCGCGCGATATCAGCGGCGGCCGATGGGCGGGCGAGCGCGCGGGCGGCGGCGCGCATGGCTTCGCGCCGGGCGTCGTCCGCGAGGAGCGCGAGGACGCGGTCGGCGAGCGCGGGCAGGTCCGCTTCGTCGAGCACCTCGGCGGCGCCCTGTGCGGCGAGCCAGGCCGCGTTGTCGCGCTGGTGGCCGCCGGCGAAGGCGCCGGGCACGAGGATGGCGGGCAGCCCGGCGGCGGGGAGCTCGCCGAGGATGCTGGCGCCGGCGCGGAAGACGCCGAGGTCGGCGGCGACCATCACGGCCGGGAGGTCGGCGCGAAACGGCGCGGGATGGTAGCGCTCGGCGAGGTCGGCCGGGAGGGCGGCGCGCGCCCGTTCGGCCGCTTCGAGGCCGGACTGGCCGGTCACGTGGATCACGGCGGCGGCCCGGAGGAGGTCGGCCAGCCGGCCGAAGACAGCTTCGTTGAGGGCGCGGGAGCCCTGCGAAGCGCCGGCGACAACGGCGAGGCGGTCGGCCGGGCCGAGGCCGAGCGCGGCCCGGGCGGCATCGCGGCTGAGGCTGAAGAACTCCGGCCGCACGGGGTAGCCGGTGACGGAGGTCTTTCCCCGGGGCAGGTGGTCGAGCGCGGCCGGCGTCGAGGTCGCGAGACGGGAAGCGAGCCGCTGTTCGACGCGGACGGCGAGCCCCGGCGCGACATCGGGCAGGAAAACGACCAGCGGCCGGCGGAGGAGCCACGCGGCGAGGCTCACCGGGAAGCTGCCGTAGCCGCCGGTGCTGAAGACGGCGGCGGCGCGGTGGCGGCGGAGGAGCCGGACGGCGCGGCCGGTGCCGCGGGCGAGGATGGCGATGCTGCGGAGCAGGCCGAGCGGCGAGCGGCCGCGGATGGGAGCGGCGGGAACCTCTTCGAAGGGGAGGCCGGCGGCTTCGATGGTCGCCCGTTCGCCGCGGTTCGCCGGGCCGAGGAAGACGAGCGCCGGGGCCGGCTCGAGGGCGCGGAGGGCCGCCGCCACGGCGATGGCGGGGAAGAGATGGCCCCCGGTGCCGCCGCCGGTGAGCACGATCGCCGTCATGGGCTGCCCTCCCGGCGGACGATAGCGCCCTTCGGCCGGCGCTCCACGGGGTGCTGGTCGAGGTAGCCGCCGCGGTCGCTGCCGTAGCGGGAGATGCTGACGAGCACACCCATCGCGAGCAGGAGCGCGGCGAGCGCGTTGCTGCCGAAGCTGAGGAAGGGGAGCGGCACGCCGGTCAGCGGGATGACGCGGAGGATGCCGCCGATGTTGAGGAAGGCCTGCACGGCGACCCAGGTGGTGATGCCGGTCGCGACCAGCTGGCCGAATTCGTCGCGGGCGCGGCGCGCGACCTGGTAGCCGCGAATCATGAGGAGGACGTAGAGGAGCAGGATGGCGAGGCCTGCGAGCAGCCCGAGCTCCTCGCCGATGATGGCGAAGATGCCGTCGGTGTGGGATTCGGGCAGGTAGAAGAACTTGGCGCGGCTTGCGCCGAGGCCGAGGCCGGTGACGCCGCCGTTGCCGACGGCGATGAGCGCCTGCAGCGTCTGGAAGCCGATGCCGTCGGGGTCTTTTTCGGCGTGGAGGAAGGCGGTGACGCGTTCGGCGCGGTAGCCCGCTCCGAGGGCGAGGACGGTGATGGCGACGAGGCCGCTGCCGAGGAGGGCGACCATCTGGATGAGCGAGGCGCCGGCGACCCAGAACATCGTTACCGTGATGGCGAGGATGATGAGCGTGGTGCCGAGGTTCGGCTGGAGGAGGATGAGGGCGCTGACGGTGCCGATGATGAGCACGAACGGCACGAGGCCGTGTTCGAAGCTGCGGAGGCTGCCGCCGCGGGAGGCGAGCCAGGCCGCGAGGTAGATGATGACGGTGAGCTTGGCGAACTCGGCCGGCTGGAGGGTGAGTTCGCCGACACCGATCCAGCGGCGCGCGCCGCCGCCTTCGACGCCGATGACGATGACGGCGACGAGGAGGACGATGGTGATGCCCATGAGCGGCACGGCGAGCGGCCGGAGCCGGCGGTAATCGAGCCGGGCCATGACGAACATGCCGACGGCGCCGCCGAGCGCCCAGACGGCCTGGCGGATGACGAAGTAGTACGGGTCGCCGAAGTCGACGAGGCTGCGGACGAAGGAGGCGCTGTAGACGGCCACGAGCCCGAAGGCCGTGAGAATGCCGACGAGCGCCACGAGCATGTAGTCGGGGCGGCCGGGGGTCCAGTCGCCGGTGCGTGCGGCTGCTATGGCGCCACCTCCTCGGTGAAGTCCGGGAGCGCGCGGACGAGCTGGCGGAAGTGCGCGCCGCGGGCTTCGAAGTTGGGGTAGGCATCGAAGCTGGTGCCGCCGGGGGAAAGGAGCACGACGTCGCCGGGGCGGGCGAGGCCGGAAGCGGCGTCGACGGCGGCGTCGAGCGTGTCGACGAGGAGGGCAACATCGACGAGGCCGCGGACGGCGTCGTGGAAGAGCGGCCCGGATTCGCCGAAGCAGACGACGGCGCGGCAGCGCTCGCGGACGGCCTCCTGCAGGAGGTCGAGCGGGAGGTGCTTGTCGCGGCCGCCGAGGAGGAGGACGACGGGCTCGGTGAAGGAGCGGAGCCCGGCGACGGTCCGCTCGGGGCTGGTGGCGATGGAGTCGTTGACCCAGAGGGCGCCCCCGGCGCGGCCGACGATCTCGAGACGGTGCGGCACGCCGGCGAAGGTGCGGATGGCGCGGGCCATCGCGGTCACGGGCCAGCCGGCCTCGGCGGCGATGGCGCAGGCCATCACGGCGTTGGCGAGGTTGTGGCGGCCGCGGAGCCGGACGTCGCCGACGGGCAGGACCGGCGTCGTGCGGCTGCCGCGGCGGATGACGATGTCGCCGTCTTCGATGCAGGCGCCGTCGAGATCGATGGGCCCTTCGATGGAGGTGACCGCGAGGCGGCCGCGGGCGGAGGCCATGAACGCCCGGGTCACCGGGTTATCGGCGTTGAGGACGGCGACGTCGCCGCGGGACTGGTGGGCGATGTGGTTGCGCTTGAGGCCGACGTACTCATCCCATGAGAACTGGTCGAGGTGGTTCGGCGTCACGTTCGTGACGGCCGCGATGTGGGGCGAGCGGTCGGTGTACTGCAGCTGGGTGTGGCTGATTTCCAGGATGACGGTGGTCTCGGGGCGAATTTCGCCGAGGCGCGCGAGGAGGGGTTCGCCGATGTTGCCGCCGAGGACGAACTCGATGCCGGCGGCGCTGGCCATGGCGCCGACGAGCGCGGTGGTGGTGGACTTGCCGCTCGAGCCGGTGATGCCGATGGTCCGGCCCGGGCAGAGCTGGAGGAAGAGCCGCATCTGGGTGGTGATCGGGATGCCGAGCTCGCGCGCCCGGGCGAGGGCCGGGTCGTAGCGGAGGATGGACTGGGAGACGGCGACGAGGCCGAAACCAGCCGGGTCGAGCAGGGGCTGGCCGGTGACGACCCGTTCGACGCCTTCGGGCGGTTCGGCGCCAGCCGCGGCAAGGGCGGCATCGGTGCGGGTATCGGAGATGGTGACGCGGGCGCCGCGGGCGATGAGCCAGCGGGCGAGGTCGCGCCCTTCGATGCCCATCGAGTAGACGAGCACCGGGAGGCCTTCGAGCGGCGGGAGACCGGCGGGCGCGGCGCTCATCGCTCCGGCACCTCCAGCGCGAGGGCGACGCCGAGCATGGCGGCGGCGATGCCGATGATCCAGAAGCGGGTGACGATCTGCGTCTCGGCCCAGCCGATGAGTTCGAGGTGATGGTGGAAGGGGGCGCGGCGGAAGATGCGGCGGCCGGTGAGCTTGTAGGAGCCGATCTGGAGGATGTTGGAGCCGGCTTCGACGACGAAGATGATGCCGATGAGCGGCAGGAGCAGCCACTGGCCGGTCATGAGCGAGACGACGGCGAGCGAGGAGCCGAGGGCGAGTGCGCCGGTATCGCCCATGATGACGCGGGCCGGGTGGGCGTTGTACCAGAGGTAACCGAGGTTCGCGCCGGCGATGATGAAGGCGAAGGTGGCGACGAACTCCTGCCCCTGGATGAAGCCGATCACCCCGTAGGCGATGAAGGCGATGAGCGTGGTGCCGCCGACGAGCCCATCGAGACCGTCGCTGACGGCGACGGCGCTGGTGGTGGCGACGATGATGGCGGCAGCGAGCGGGATGTAGAGGAGGCCGAGGGCGTAGCTGCCGACGTAGGGGATGTTGATGGATTCGACTTCGATGTAGCGGTAGAGGACGAAGGCTGCGCCGAGAGCGAAGACGGCGGTGAAGCCGAGCTTGAAGCGCCACGAGAGGCCGCCCTGGCGGCGGTCCTGCAGCGTGCCGAGGTCGTCGACGAAGCCGGCGGCTGCGGTGACGGCGATCATGCCGAGGGGGAGGAGGATGGACTGGTGGTTCCACCAGTCGACGGCAACGGCGGTCACGATGAGGGTGGGCAGCCAGATGATGAAGCCGCCGAACGTGGGGGTGCCGGCTTTCTTCTGGTGCTCGGGCAGGTATTCGGAGATTTGTTTGCCGATCCGCCGGCGGCGAAGGTAGCGCACGATGGGCTCGCCGAGCGCGAGGGCGAGGAGGAAGGTAGCGAAGCCGGAGAAGAGGGCGTGGATCACGGTTCCCCCTCGAGCAGCGGGATGACGGTCTCGAAGGCCTGCGAGCGGGAGGCTTTAAGCAGGATCGTGTCGCCCGGGCCGAGGATCTCCCGGGCGAAGCGGGCAGCATCCTCCTTCTCGGCGAACCAGTGGACCTGGGCCATGCCGGCCTCGCGGGCGGCCTGCGCCATGACGCGGCACGTTTCGCCGACAGCGATGAGGATATCGGCGCACTCGGCGGCGAGGGCGCCGGCGGCCCGGTGCTCCTGCTCTTCGTAGTCGCCGAGCTCGGCCATCTTGCCGAGGAGGGCGATGCGCCGCCCTTCTGCGTCGCGGAGGAGGCGGAGCGCGCCGGCGAGGGAGGCCGGGCTGGAGTTGTAGCGGTCGTCGAGGATGGCGGCGCCGGTATCGCTGCGGCGGACGGTGAGGCGGCGGTCCGGCAGCTCGGCGGCGGCGACGGCGGCCGCCGCATCCTCGAACGGGAGGCCGAGGGCGATGCCGGCCGCGATGGTGAAGAGGGCGGCCGGGATGGTGTGGAGGCCGGGGACGGGCGAATCGACGCGCGCGGCGCGGCCCTCGTACGCAGCGGTGAAGGAGGTGCCTTCGAGGCCGCGCGCCGCGGCATCGCGCGCGACGAGCCCGGCGCCGGACCCGGGCGCGCCGAACCCGATGACGCGGCAGGGCAGGCGGGCCGCTTCGGGCGCGATGCGGGGGTCGTCCATGTTGAGGATGGCGGTGCCGGAGGCCGGCAGCGCACGGACGAGGGAGAGCTTCTCCTCGGCGATGGCTTCGATGGAGCCGAGCTTTTCGATGTGGGTGAGGCCGATGTTGAGGACGCCGGCGATTTCGGGCAGCGCGATGGAGGCGAGGTAGGCGATTTCGCCGCGGCTGTCCATGGCGATTTCGAGGACGGCGACCTCGTCACCGCGGCGGAGGCCGAGGAGGGCGAGGGGAAGGCCTTCGCGGGAGTTGTAGTTGCCGCGGCGGCTGTAGACGCGGAAATGGCGGGAGAGTGCGGCGGCGCTCAGGTCTTTCGCCGTCGTCTTGCCGACGGTGCCGGTCACCCCGACGACGCGCGGGTTGCAGGCGAGGCGCCATGCGCGGGCGAGTTCGCCGACGGCCTTCGTCGTGTCGGGCGCGACGACGAGGGTGCGCCCCGGCGGCAGCTCGGCCGGCGGGCGGGAGCAGATGGCGGCGAGGGCGCCGGCCCGGAAAGCGGCGGCAACGTAGGCGTCGCCGTGGGTGCGCTCCCCGGGAAAGGCGCAGAAGAGCTCGCCGGGGCGGACGGTGCGGGAATCGGCGGAGCCGCCGGTGACCTCGGCGGAGCCGCCGAATTCGACGCGGTAGCCGCGGCGGGACATCTCTTCGGCGATGAAGTCGGTGGTGAGGTGGCCGGTCATCGCGCGGTTGCCGTTCCTTTCTCTGGAGGGACGCCCAGGTAGCGGAGGGCCTCATCGACGTAGCGCGCGAAGATGGGGCCGGCGGCCTGGGTGCCGGTCAGCAGGTTGCGGTTCTGGTCGAGGCGGACGAGGACGAGGATGCGGGGGTTTTCGAGGGGCGCGAACCCCATGAAGGAGACGATCTGCTGGTCGTCGGTGTAGGTGCCCCAGACGGGGATGTTGGCGGTGCCGGACTTGCCGCCGGCGGTGTAGCGGGCGGGGTTGCGGCCCCAGCCGTCGGGGTCCTGCGTGACGACGTCGCCCATCATCCGGCGGACCGCGTCGCTGGCAGCCTGCGAGATGACGCGGCGGACGACGGCGGGCTGGACATCGACCCGGGAGCCGTCGGGCCGGATGCGGGCTTTGACGACGTGGGGGGTGATGAGGTTGCCGCCGTTGATGCAGGCAGCGATGGCCTGCATCATCTGGACCGGCGTGACGCTGATCGACTGCCCGAATGACTGGGTGGCGACGTCGACCGGCGAATAGCCCGGGTCTTCGGGGCGGCGGAAGAAGCCGCTCGCCTCGCCGGGGAGGTCGATGCCGGTGGGTTTGCCGAAGCCGAACGCATCGAGGTAGGACTGGAAGAGCCGGGTGCCGAGCTTCTGCTGCATGAAGACGGCGCCGGAGTTGATGGAGTGCTGGAGCACGCCGGTCATCGTTTGCGTGCCGTAGACGCCGTCGTCCCAGTTCTTCAGGAGCACCCCCTCCACATCCACGACACCATTATCTACATAGGTGGTATCCGGGGTGACGACGCCGGCGTCGATGGCGGCGGCCGCGGTGACGACCTTCATCACCGAGCCGGGTTCGTAGGTGTCGGTGACCGCGATGTTCTTGAACGGGCTCTTCTCTTCGGTGGCGGATTCGAGGTCCTGCTCGAGAGTGGAGAAGCGGACGGTGGGGAGGGTCGCGTTGGCGAGAATTTCGCCGTTCGAGGGGTCCATCACGATGATGCTGCCGCCGGAGGCGCGGTGCTCTTTGACGGCGGCGGCGAGCATCTCCTCAGCGAGGCGCTGGAGGTAGCGGTCGATGGTGAGGACGAGGTCGTCGCCGGGGACGGGTTCGGTGGCGACGTACTGGCCGTAGGGGATGGGGTCGCCGAGGGTATCGCGCTCGTAGACGGCCTTGCCGGCTTTGCCCTGGAGGATGTCGTTGTAGAAGGCTTCGATGCCGGCGAGGCCGGTGTTGTCGAGGCCGGTGAAGCCGAGAACGGCCGCCGCGAGGTCGCCTTCAGGGTGGACGCGCGCGGTGTTGGGGAGCAGGACGACGCCGGGGAGGTCGGCCTCGATGAGCTGGCGGCCGAGTTCGAAGTCGAGGTCGATGGCGATGCGGGTTTCGACGGCGCCGCTCGCCGCGAGGCGGGTTTCAATATCGGCGCGGGGGATGCGGGTGATGGCGCTGACTTTTTCGAGGACGGCGGCGCGGGTTTCCGGCGTGCGCCAGGCGCGGGTGTTGAGGTAGACGTCCCAGGTATCGACGGAGGTGGCGAGGACCCCGCCGTTCCGGTCGAGGATGGCGCCGCGGCGGGCGTAGATGGTGGAGCTGCCGAGGAGCTCGCTGCGGGCCTGGGCGGCGTACGCCTCGTGCTGGAGGACCTGGAGCTGGACGAGGCGCGCGGCGAGAACGGCCCCGAAGAGGCCGAGGAACAACGCGGGGAGCCAGACGCGGCGGCTGGGCCGCGCTTTCTGGATGGTCATCCGAACGCGCCTCCGGCCGCCGGGGTCCGACGGCGGGTGTGGTGCTGGCTACCAGGGACGCCAGCGGAGGAGGGACTTCCACCAGGAGTCGGCCGGCGCAGGCTGGGGCGCCGGCGGGGGGAGATACTCCGCGGGAAGTTTCGCCGGCGCGGGGCCGGGTTCCTGGACGGTGACGTAGATCGGGTCGCCGGCTTTGACGAGGCCGATCTCCTGGGCGCGCCGCTCGATGCGGGCCTGGGAGGTGAGGCGGGCGACATCGGCTTCGAGGAGCGAAATCTCGGAGCGGAGCCGCGCCTGCTGGCGCTGGGAGGCCTGGACATCGAAGCCCTGGCTGGTGACGAAGCTGTTCTGGAGGACGGGCAGGAGCGCGGCGAAAAGGAGGAAAGCCACGGCCGCGGCGACGCCCCAGTTGATCCGAAACCCGGGAATCGGGAGCCCGAGCGGACGGCGGACGCCGCCGAGCGGGTGGTTGATGGCGGCCATGGCTAGGCCCTCCGCTCGGCGGCCCGGAGGACGGCGCTGCGGGCGCGCGGGTTGCGGGCGATTTCCGCGGCGGAAGGCCGGACGGCCCGGCGGGTGAGGATGGTGAGCGTGGGCCGGTGGCCGCAGCGGCATTCGGGGAGGCCGGGCGGACAGATGCAGGCCGCGGCCTCGCGCTGGAAGTACCGCTTCACGATGCGGTCTTCGAGGGAATGGAAACTGATGACCACGAGGCGGCCGGGCCGGCGGGCATCGTTTCCAGGGTCGAGCAGGCCGTGGGCGAGCGGAAGCACCTGGTGAAGGCTGTCGAGTTCACCGTTCACCTGGATCCGGAGCGCCTGGAAGACTTTGGTGGCGGGGTGAATTGGGGTGCGTCTCCCGGCACCCCCCACGGCCTGCCCGACGACACTGGCGAGCTGGGTGGTCGTCCGCAGGGGCTGGCGGGCGCGCGCTGCCACGATGGCCCGCGCAATCCGCCGCGCCTGCCGCTCTTCGCCGTAGTCGAAGAAGAGCGCTGCGAGCGACGCTTCATCCCAGGTGTTCACGATGTCGGCGGCAGTGGGGCCGCCGGCCGATGGGTCCATGCGCATATCGAGGGGGCCTTCGAGCGAGAAGGCGAACCCGCGATGGGCGCTTTCGACCTGGAAGGAGGAGAAGCCCAGGTCGAGGAGGATGCCATCGGCAGCCGTGACACCTGCTTCCGCTGCAACCCGGTCGAGTTCGCGGAAGTTCGCGTGGACGAAGCTGACCCGCCTCCCAAACGGTGCCAGCCTCGCGCGCGCGAACTCCAGCGCCTCGGCGTCCTGGTCGATGCAGAGGAGCCGGCCGCCGGGACCGAGCCGGCGGGCGATGGCTTCGGAATGACCGCCGAGCCCGGCGGTGCAGTCGATGTAGGTGCCGTCCCCCCGCACGTCCAGGTAGTGCAGGACTTCCTCGAGGAGGACGGGCTGGTGGATGGGAAGGGAGGACGTCATGACGACCACGTTACGCTCCTCCCTGGGGTGTCGGCTGGGCCGCGGCGAAGCCGGCAGCGGCGATCTCGGCGCGGGCGCGCTTGCGCTCGGCTTCGCGGGCGGCGTAGGCGGCGGCGTTCCAGATTTCGATCCGGCGGCCGACGCCGACGACTTTGACGTCGCGCGCGTCCTGGCTGATGCCGGCGCGGCTGGCGAGGTCGTCGCGGAGGTTGATGCGCCCCTGGCCGTCGAGCTGGGTCGGCCAGAAGTTGGCGTAGAAGTCGCGGCGGGCGTCCTCGGCGAGGGGGTCGCCCTCGGGGAGGTTGTCGAAGATGGCGGCCTGCCGTTCGAACTCCTCGAGCGTGTAGACGTGCAGGCACTGGTCGGCGCCGGCGCCGATGTAGCCGCCGGGCTTGAGGGCATCGCGGAAGGCCGGGGGGATCGGCACCCGGCCCCGGTCGTCCAGCGTGTAGTCGTAGGCGCCTGAGAAGCGCGTCTGCATGCCCTCATCACTTTCCGGGGGCGGGCGCTGGAGCGTTCCCCATTTCCGGGGACCGGGGGCCTACAGGCTCCCCATTTCTCCCCACTTCACCCCCACGCGCATGGTAGGCTCCCCCGAAATGGCCTGTCAACCACTTTTTTCCGGCCCCGGCATGGCCGGGAGGGTAGGATGACGGCATGGCGCGGGTTGCCATCCTGACGGTTTCGGACCGGGGCGCTGCCGGGGAGCGGGAAGACCTCGGCGGGCCGCTCATCGCCGAGCTGGCGGCAGGGGCGGGCCACGAGGTCGTCGCCCGCGGGGTGGTGCCGGATGAGCGCGCGGTCATCGCGGAGCGGCTGCGGGCGTGGGCCGATGCCGGGGTCGCGGACGTCATCGTGACGACGGGCGGGACGGGGCTGACGCCGCGCGACGTGACGCCCGAGGCGACGCGGGACGTGGCCGAGCGGGAGGCGCTCGGGATCGCGGTCGCACTGGTGGTGAACGGGCTCCAGCACACACCGTTCGCAGCGCTGACGCGGGGGCTGGCGGTGACGCGCGGGCGGACGCTCATCGTGAATCTGCCGGGCAACCCGAAGGCCGTCCGGCAGGGGATGGACGTGCTGCTGCCGCTGCTGGACCACGTGGCGGACCTGCTCGCGGGGCCGGTGGAGCACGGCGGCTAGGCAGCAGGGCTTGCCGCCGGCGCCGGCATGGCCGAACCTCGGGTGCGATGCGCATCGACGTGCTGACGCTCTTCCCGGAGGCGTTCCGCGGGCCGCTGGATGTGTCGATCGTGAAGCGGGCGCGCGAAGACGGGCTGCTCGACCTCCACATCTATGACATCCGCGAGCACGCGACGGACCGGCACCGGACGGTCGACGACTACCCGTTCGGCGGCGGGCAGGGGATGGTGATGCGGGTCGACGTGCTGGACCGTGCGCTGGAGTTCGTGCGGGCGCGGGCGCCGGAGCGGGGGCTCGTCGTCTACCTGACGCCGGCGGGCGAACGGCTGAACGACCGCATCGTGCGGGAGCTGGCCGCGGAGCCGCGGCTCATCCTCGTCTGCGGGCGGTACGAAGGCGTGGACGAGCGGTTCGTCGAACACTTCGTCGACCGCGAGATTTCGATCGGGGACTACGTGCTGACCGGCGGCGAGCTGCCGGCGATGGTGCTGATCGACGCGGTGACGCGACACATCCCGGGGGCGCTGGGCGATGCGGCCTCGCCGGAGGAGGAGTCGTTCGCCGACGGGCTGCTGGAGCACCCGCAATACACGCGGCCAGCGGAGTACAAAGGATGGAGCGTGCCGGAGGTGCTGCTGAGCGGGCACCACGCGAAGATCGAGGCGTGGCGGCGGCAGCAGCGGCTCGAGCGGACCCGGGAACGGCGGCCGGACTTGCTCGAAGGGAAGGAAGAAGAGGACGACCCTGGCTGACGCCTCAGGCGCGGCGGAGGAGATCGACGAACGAGCCGTTGGAGAGGGCGCCGGGGCGGGCGGCGCGGATCGCCGCGACCGCGCCGTCGGCATCGAGGCCGAGGCGGCGGAGCAGTAGGCCGGCGACGAGGCCGCTGCGGTTCATCCCGTGGGTGCACATGATGTAGACGCCGGCGGGCGCGGCCGCGGGCGCGGTGACGGCCGCAGCGAGCCGGTCGACGACGGGGAGGATGTGGCGGGAGGGGAGGACGAGCGCCTCCAGGTCGGCGAAGACGCAGGCGATGTGGAGGCCTGCGGCATCGCGGTAGGGGCGCGGCATGTCGCCGGCGCAGTCCACCAGCCAGGCGGTTTCGAGCGCGGCCGGGTGGAGCGGTTCGCCGCGGAGGCTGTGGGCGCCCCCCATCCAGATGGCGCTGCGGAGGCCGGGGAGCGCGCCGGGTTCGGCGACGAGGCTGGCGCGCGGGGGGAGGGCGTGGGCGGGGAGGTCGAACGACGGCTCCTGGAGCACGTCTCGATGGTAGCGGCGGCGGTGAGCCGGGTCACGCGCAAGCAAGCGCTTGCATGATACGCTGGACGGCGATGGATGCGACCGTCGAACGGCTGCTGACCGCTGCGCGGGAGGTGTTCGACGAAGAGGGGTTCCGCGGGGCGACGACGCGGAAGATCGCGGCGCGCGCCGGCGTGAACGAAGTGACGCTCTTCCGGCACTTCGCTTCGAAGGAGGAGCTCATCGGTGCGGCGCTGGCGCGTGGGCACGCCGAAGCAGTCGCGCGGCTCTCGGCGGCGCCCCTGCCGGAGGAGCCGGCGGACCTCGATGCGGAGCTGCGGCCGTACCTGCGCATGGTGCTGCAGGCGTTCGCCGGGGCCGGGCGCGGCGTCCGGACGGCGCTGGCCGAATGGGAGCACCTGCCGGCCTACCACGCCTGGCTGCTGGGGCCGAGCGAGGCCGTGATGGAGCGGCTGCGGCGCTACCTCGCGGCGGCGGCGCGGGCCGGGCTCGTCCGCCCCGGCGCGGACCCGGATGCCGTGACGCACCTGCTGGTGGCAGCGCTCTTTTCCCACGGGCTGCTGCCGCCGATGATGCCGGGCCGCTTTCCGGGCGGCCCGGCGGCGTCGTTCGAGCGGTGCGTGGACCTGATTCTCGATGGCATTCGACCGGAACCTGAGGAGGTATCGCGGTGATCGGTTTCCTGGAAATCCGGCGGCGCAAGCTGCAGTTCGCGCTCGTCGGGCTGATCGTCACGCTCATCAGCTACCTCGTGCTGATGATCAACGGGCTCGGCGTCGGCCTGAACGAACAGGCGGGGCGGGCGCTGCGCAACTTCGATGCCGACGCTATCGCCTATTCGGACCGGGCGGGGCTGAGCGTCATCCGCTCCGAATTGAGCGCGGAGACGGTGGAGCGCATCGAAAGCGAGTCGGGCGCGCGGGAATCGGCGCCGCTCGGCTACATGGCGGTGAACTACACCCGCAACGACGGGAAGGTGAAGTCGGCGGCCGTGCTGGGGTACGACCCGGGCACGATCGGCGAGCCGCCGGTGAAGGAAGGGCGGGCGCTCACGCCGGCCGACGCGAACGGCCTGCTGGCCGACCGGCAGTTCCTCCGCGCCTCCGGGCTGAAGGTGGGCGACACGGTGCGGCTGGCGATCCGGCTGCAGGAGCGCGAGTTCACCATCGTCGGCGAGCTGAACGAGGGCGCCTTCTTCTTCCAGCCCTCGGTGTACATGCTGCGGAGCACCTGGCAGGAGATGAAGTACGGCACGAATGCGCCGGGGACGCCCGTCGCTTCGGTGGTGCTGCTGAAGGGCGAGGGGCTCGCGGGGAAGCGCGGCACCGGCTGGGAGGCCGTCTCGAAGAGCACGGCGTTCGCGAACATCGAAGGCGTGTCCGGCCAGCAGTCGACCGTGCAGGCGCTGCAGGTGTTCGGCTACCTGATCGGCGGGCTCGTGATCGGCGTGTTCTTCTACGTGCTGACGCTGCAGAAGACGCCCCAGATCGGGGTGCTGAAGGCGGTCGGCGCGACGACGGGCTTCATCTTCCGGCAGCTGCTGGTGCAGGCGCTGCTGGTGGCGCTCGGCGGCGTGGCGATCGCCGTGCCGCTGGCGTGGCTGACGAACGAGGGCATCAAGCAGGTGCCGGACCCGGTGCCAATCGCCTTCACGACGGGGACGTTCGTGACGACGAGCGCGCTGCTGCTGTTGATGGCCGTCCTCGGCGTGCTGTTCTCCGGGCGGCAGGTGGCGAAGGTCGACCCGATCATCGCGCTCGGGCAGCAGCAGTAGCCCGCGGCCGGGAGAAAGGAGCAACGGGATGAGCATCCGGCTGAAGGTGGAGAACCTCGAGAAGATTTATGGCGAAGGCGAGCGGGCGGTCCACGCCGTCCGCGGGGTGAGCTTCGCGACGGAGCCGGGCGAATTCGTGGCCATCGTCGGGCCGAGCGGCTCCGGCAAGACGACGATGCTGGCGATGATCGGCGGCCTGCTGACCCCGACGCGCGGCACGATCGAGGTGAACGGCCGGGACATCGCCCGGCTGCGGGGGAAGGAGCTGGCGGAATACCGGCGCCAGAAGGTCGGGTTCGTCTTCCAGGCGAACAACCTGCTGCCCTACCTGACGGCGCGGGAGAACCTGCTCGTGATGGCGCGCATCAACGGGAGCGACCTGAAGGCGGCCCGGGCACGGGCCGACCAGCTGCTCGAGGAGCTGGGGCTAGCAGCCCGGCGGGATGCGCTGGCGACCGAGCTGAGCGGCGGCGAGCGGCAGCGCGTCGCCATCGCGCGGGCGCTGATGAACGACCCCGAGCTGGTGCTGGTCGACGAGCCGACGGCGAGCCTCGATTCGGCGCGCGGCAAGCAGGTCGTCGCATCGCTCATCGCCGAGGTGAAGGGGCGCGATAAGCTCGGGCTGATGGTCACCCACGACATGGCGATGGCCGAGATGGCGGACCGCGTGCTGGAGATGCACGACGGCCAGCTGGTGGCGCATACGGTGGCCGCCCGGGGCTGACCTCAGCGGCGCGCCGGCGTACCATGCGCAGCATGCCGCGGGAGATGCCGGTGATGACGCGTGTGGCTTGAGGTCGGCACGGCGCTCGCTGCGTTCGCGGTGGCGCTGCCGCTCACGTGGCTGCTCCGCCTGCCGACGAAGCGGGGGCGGAAAGGCGAACTGATGCCGCGCATCGGCGGGATCAGCATCCTCGCCGGGTTCGTGGCGGCGCCGTTCGTGATGGCCGCGTTTTCGGATTCGGCGCGCGAGTTCGTCAGCGAGGACCGGCGGCAGTTCCTGATGCTCGGCGTCTGCGGCGGGATCGTCTGCGCGATGGGCGCGCGGGACGACTTCCGCGACCTCGACTGGCGGTTCAAGTTCGGCACGCACGTGCTGGCCGCGGTGGCGCTCTACCTCTCCGGCTTCCACGTCGACCGGATGACGCTCCCGGGCGGCGAAGCGGTCGCGCTCGGGCCGCTCGACCCGGTCGTGACGGTCGCGTGGATCGTGCTGGTCACGAATGCGGTGAACCTCGTCGACGGCAAGGACGGGGTGGCGGCCGGGATGGCGGCGATGGTCTCGGGGACGATGTCGTACATCGCGTGGGACCTCGGGCACGACCTGATTGCGATGCTGTTCGCGGCGCTGTGCGGGGCCTCGCTCGGCTTCCTGCCGTTCAACATCGGGCGGGCGCGGCGGTTCCTCGGCGATTCGGGAGCGTACTTCCTCGGGTTCACGATGGCCGGGCTGAGCGTCGCGGGGTCGCTCGATGAGACGGGGCGCGTGCCGCTCTACATCCCGCTGGTGGCGCTGGGGCTGCCGGTGCTGGATACGGCGGTTGCGTTCCTGCGGCGGTTCCTCGATGGGCGCCACCCGATGCACGCGGATTTCGACCACTTCCACGACCGGATCGAGCGGATGTTCGGCATCTCCGGCGTGCGGGTGACGCTGGCGGTGTATGCGCTCACGGCGGTCTTCTGCGGCGGCGCGCTGCTGGCGCACACGTGGTACAAGAGCGTCGGCTCGGCGGTGGTGAGCGCCGGGGTGCTGGCGTTCGGCATCGGGCTGGTGCTCGCGCTCGGCTACGGGCGGACGATGTGGAACTCGGCGCGGGTGCTCGCGTGGCGCGGCCGGGAGCCGGCGCCGGGGAAGGGCGAGGCGCGGTGAACATCTTCTTCGACGTGGACCAGACGCTGGTGTTCATCGACCAGCACACGAACTCGCTCCGGCCGGGCGCGCGCGAGGCGATGCAGCGGCTGAAGGCGGCGGGCCACCGGGTGTACGTCTGGAGCGCGGCAGGGCTGGCCCACGTGGAGCGGGTGGTGCACCTCCACGGGCTGGCGGAGTGGGTGGACGGGATGTTCGACAAGGACCCGCACGTCCAGCCCCGGCCGGACTTCATCATCGACGACGACTGGTTCCTCGTGGAGAAGTACGGGGGCCACTGCGTCGCGCAGTACCGCGGGGTGGACCCGGAGGACCGCGAGATGGAGGCGGCGCTCCAGCGGCTGGCCGAGCTGGGCCACCTGTAGGACGCGATGCTGCGCGGGCTCTTCCTGCAGCCGTTCGACGGCGGCAGCCACCGGGCGTTCCTCGAAGGGCTGCGGCGGCACACGCGGCTCGACTGGACGGTGCTCGCGCTTCCGCCTGGCGAATGGCGGAAGCGGATGCGCCGCGGCGCCGAGGAGCTGGCGGCGCGGCTCGAAGTCGTCCCCGGGAGCTTCGATTTCCTCGTCGCGACGGACATGCTGGACCTCGCGGACTTCCTTGCGCTCACCCGGCGGCGGCTCGGCGGGGTGCCGGCGATGGTGTACTTCCACGAGAACCAGGTGACCTACCCGCGGCTGCGAGGGACGAAGTTCAATTCGTGGTTCGGGCAGATCAACTACGCGAGCGCGCTGGCGGCCGATGCGGCGGTCTTCAACTCGGCGTTCCACCGGGACGACCTGCTCGGGGCGTTCCGGCAGCTGGAGCGGGAGCCGAACAACTGGCTGACGGCAGCGGGCATCGACGCCATCGCGGCGAAGTCGGCGGTGCTGCCGCTGGGGCTGGACTTCTCGCACGTCGACGGGCCGGAGGAGCGGGACGGCGGGCCGCCGGTGCTGCTCTGGAATCACCGGTGGGAGTTCGACAAGGCGCCGGAGCTGTTCGAACGGGCGCTGCGCCGGCTGGCCGACGAGGGACTGGCGTTCCGCGTCATCATCGCCGGGGAGCCGGGCGACAACCCCAGCCCGGCGATGTGGCGGCTGCGGGAGGCGCTCGGCGAGCGGGTGCTCCACTTCGGCTACGCGGAAGGCCGGGCGGAGTACGGCCGGCTGCTGCGGCGGGCCGACATCGCGGTGAGCACGACGCGGCACGAGTTCTTCGGCATCGGAATGGCGGAGGCGATGGCGGCCGGCTGCATCCCGTGCGCGCCGCGGCGGTACGCCTACCCGGAACTCGTCCCGGCGCAGTGGCACGGGCTGCTCTGGGAGGACGAGGCGGGGCTGATGGCGCGGCTCCGGGAGCTGCTGACCGGGCCGCTGCCGCCGCGGGAGCCGTTCCGGGCCGCGGCGCGGCGGTTCGCGTGGACGGAGGCAGGGCCGCGGTGGCAGGCGGCGCTGGAGTCGCTGGCGGCCGGCCGGTTCCCCGGCGGGCCGGGCGGCCCCTAAGATGAGCCGGTGAAGGAACGGGCGCGGCGGGCATGGCGGCAGGTCCCGGGGCCGGTGCGCGCGCCCTTCGAAGTCGTGGCCGCCGCGGTGCGCGGCTACCTCGATGACAACTGCCCGACCTACGCGGCGGCGATCGCGTACTACGCCATCTTCTCCGTCATCCCGCTGGCGCTCATCACTCTCTCGGTATTCGGGCTGTTCGCGGACCGGCAGGCGATCGTCAACTGGGTGTTCGAACAGGTGCCGCTGCAGGAGACGGAAAGCGTGCGGGCGAACGTGGAGGAGATCGTGCGGCGGGCGCAGCAGTTCAGCCCTGCGAGCCTCGGCTTCGGCCTCGTCTTCCTCGTCTGGTCGTCGAGCGGCATCTTCGGCGCAGTGCGGAACGGCATCAACGCGACGGCTCACCTGAAGGGGAGCCGCCCGTTCTGGCGGGGGAAGCTGATCGACATCCTGCTCGTGGCGGTGCTCGGCGCGCTGGTGACGGTTTCGGTGGCGGCGACGGCGACGGCGCGGGTGGTGGTGGCGCGGGTGGATGGGAGCGCGCCGTTTCCGTTCGACCGGCAGGCGGCGACGGAGGTGGTGGGGCTGGTGCTGGCGCCGCTCGTGACGTTCGCGATGTTCATCATCCTCTACCGGGTGGCGCCGGCGGCTCGGCCGGCGTGGCGAGATGCGCTCCCGGGCGCGGCGCTCGCAACGGTGCTCTTCGAGCTGGCGAAGAATGTCGTCGCGCTGGTGGTGGCGCAATCGAGCTTTTCGCGCGATACGGCGATCTACGCAGGCTTCGGGTCGGCGCTCGCGTTCCTGCTCTGGATGTACATCAACGGGTCGATTCTGCTCTTCGGGGCGGAGTTCGCGCGGGCGCTGCGGCTGCGGCGGCAGACGGGCGAGCGGGTGCCGGCGCCGGAGCTGGTGGCGGCGTGGAGCGGGCGGGGCGGATCGGAACTTTCGCAACATTGAAGTTGCGAAAGTCGCCCAAGTCGGCTACGGTGGAGGCATGCAGGGGACGCGCGACCGGATCCTCGCCTACATCGTGGAGCACCGCGGCGCGCGGGCGGAGGCGCTCGCTGAGGCGTTCGACATCAGCCCGGCAGCCGTGCGGCGGCACCTCGAAAACCTGCGGGCGGACGGGCTGGTCGAAGCCCGGGCGGTGAAGCAGGCGACGGGGCGGCCGTACTACGCCTACTTCCCCACGGAGAAGGCGTTCGGGACGATTCCCCCGGCGTACGCGGACCTGATGGCGCGGATGCTGCGCGGGCTCGAACAGCGGCCGGACGTCGTGGCGGAGGTGATGGCGAACGTCGCCGAGTCGCTCGCTTCGCGGCACCGGGACGAAATCCCGGACAGCGGCGCGGTCGAGGAGATCGTCGCGCGGGTGACGGAGGTGCTCCGGCGCGAGGGCATCCTCGAGGCGTGGCGGCTGGAGCCGGACGGTATCCACCTCATCAACTCGTCCTGCCCGTACCACGCGGCGGCGCAGATTTCGGACCTGCCCTGCGAGGCGGACCGGAAGGCGATCGAGCTGCTGCTCGGGCGCGATGTCGAACAGCTCAATCGCATCGTCGATGGAGCGCCATGCTGTGAGTACCTGGTCCGTGGAACGCCGGGCCAGCGGCACATCATCGAAACGGTCGAACTGCAACTGACCACCAAAGGAGAAGAACACCGATGACCGCACTCCTGGAGATCCGCGACCTCCGGGCTTCGATCGGCGAGAAGGAGATCCTGAAGGGGCTCAACCTCGCCATCAACGCCGGGGAGATCCACGCCATCATGGGCCCGAACGGCTCGGGCAAAAGCACGCTGGCGAACGTGCTGATGGGCAACCCGGCCTACGAGGTGACGGGCGGGGACATCCTGTTCAAGGGCGAGTCCATCCTCGAAATGTCGCCCGATGAGCGCGCCCGGAAGGGCCTCTTCCTCGCCTTCCAGTACCCGGTGCCGATCCCGGGGGTGACGCTGGTCAACTTCCTGCGACAGGCGGTGAATGCCGTGCGCGGCGAGGAAGTGCCGATCCGGGAGTTCCGGGAGAAGCTCTTCAGCAAGATGGAGCTGCTGAAGGTGGACCAGGACTTCGCCCGGCGGTACGTGAACGACGGCTTCAGCGGCGGCGAGAAGAAGCGCGCCGAGATGCTGCAGATGGCCGTGCTGGAGCCGGCGATGGCGATCCTCGATGAGACCGACTCCGGACTCGATATCGACGCCCTGCGGACGGTGGCCGAGGCGGTGAACAAGCTGATGAACCCGAACATGGGGCTGCTGCTCATCACGCACTACCAGCGGCTGCTCAACCACATCCGGCCGCAGTTCGTCCATGTCCTGGTGGACGGGCGCATCGCGCGCTCGGGCGGGCCGGAGCTGGCGGAGTACCTGGAGGCGCGCGGCTACGACGAGTTCCTCGCCGAGCTGGCCCGCGCCTGAGCCCATTGCGGGGCGCCTGCGCGCCCTGCGCCGGAGAGAGAGGAGACAGAGGGGAATGACGACGGCACCTGAAGCGATCGTTGGCGAGTACAAGTGGGGGTTCTACGACCCGGAGGAGGCGCTGTTCAAGGCGAACAAGGGCCTCAGCCGGGAGATCGTGAACGTGATCTCCGACATGAAGGGCGAGCCGCAGTGGATGCGGGAGTTCCGGCTGCGGGCGCTCGAGATCTTCTGGCAGAAGCAGGACCCGCCCTGGGGCAGCCCGCAGCTGAAGGAGATCGACTTCGACGACATCCACTACTACGTGAAGGCGACGGACCGGGACGAGCGCTCCTGGGACGACGTGCCGGAGTACATCCGGCGGACGTTCGACCGGCTGGGCATCCCGGAGGCCGAGCGGAAGTACCTCGCCGGCGTCGGCGCGCAGTACGACTCGGAAGTCGTCTACCACAACATCCGCGAAGACCTGGAGAAGCAGGGCGTCATCTTCCTCGGCACCGACCAGGCGCTGAAGGAGCACGAAGACATCTTCAAGGAGTACTTCGGCACGGTGGTGCCGCCGGCCGATAACCGGTACGCGGCGCTGAACAGCGCGGTGTGGAGCGGCGGCTCGTTCATCTACGTGCCGAAGGGCGTGAAGGTGGAGATTCCGCTGCAGGCGTACTTCCGCATCAACACCCAGAACATGGGGCAGTTCGAGCGGACGCTCATCATCGCGGACGAAGGCAGCCAGGTGCACTACGTCGAAGGGTGCACGGCGCCGATCTACCGGAGCGATTCGCTGCACAGCGCGGTCGTCGAAATCATCGTCAAGCGCGGCGCGCGGGTGCGGTACACGACCATCCAGAACTGGTCGAACAACGTGTACAACCTCGTGACGAAGCGCGCGGTGGCGTACCAGGACGCGGTGATGGAGTGGGTCGACGGCAACCTCGGCTCGAAGCTGACGATGAAGTACCCGAGCGTCTACCTGATGGAGCCGGGCGCCCACGGCGAAATCCTCTCGCTCGCGTTCGCGGGGAAGGGCCAGCACCAGGACGCGGGCGGCAAGATCGTCCACGCCGCGTCGAACACGACGTCGACGATCATCTCGAAGTCGCTGAGCAAGGACGGCGGGCGGACGAGCTACCGCGGCCTCCTGAAGGTGTACGACGGCTGCGAGAACGTGAAATCGACCGTGCGGTGCGACGCGCTGCTGCTGGACGAGGAGTCGCGCTCGGACACCTACCCGACGATGGAGATCGACGCGCCGGACGTGCACATCCAGCACGAGGCGTACGTGTCGAAGCTCGGCGAGGACCAGCTGTTCTACCTGATGAGCCGCGGGCTTTCGGAAGAGGCGGCGGCGAAGATGATCGTGAACGGCTTCGTGGAGCCGATCGTGAAGGAGCTCCCGATGGAGTACGCGGTCGAGCTGAACCGGCTGATCGAGCTGCAGATGGAGGGTGCGGTCGGCTGAGGCCGGCTGCCCCTGTGAGCCCTGGTGCGAGCCCGGCGGATTCCGCCGGCGGAGGAGAGTTATGACATCGACCACCGAAGAACGGGTGAGGATTTCGGCGGTGAGCCGCGAGCTGGGCGCGCAGCTGGGCGACCCGGAGTGGCTGGCCCGGCTGCGGGGCGAAGCCGCCCGGCTCGCCGATGAGCTGGACTGGCCGGACAGCTACCAGTCGCGGCCGTGGAAGTACTACGACGCGCGGAGTATCGACCTCGCGCGCTACCCGGCGGAGCAGGACGAAGCGATCGCCGTGGAGGCGCCGGACGGCGTGACGGTGACGACGCTCGGCTTCGCCGAGGGCGCGACGGCGGAGCGGCTGGCGGCCTCGCTCGGGACGGCGGTCGCGCCGGGCACCGACCGGTTCACGGCGCTCCATTACGCCCTCCTGCGCGAGGCGGTCATCGCGGACGTGCCGGCGAACGCGGAACCGGCCGCGCCGGTGCGCATCCGCCGGACCATCGGCGGGCAGCAGTTCGCCGCCCCGCACACCGTCATCGTGACGGGCGCGAACAGCCGCGTGACGGTCGTCGAGGAGTACAGCTCCGACGGGGCGGACATCCTCGCCGTGCCGGCGGCCGAAGTCATCCCGGGGCCGGGCTCCGAGGTTCGGTATTATGTCGTCCACCGGTGGGGGCCGGCGACGCGCTCGTTCGGCTACCAGCGGATGCTCGGCGCGGAGCGGGACGCCGCCTTCCAGAACCTGCAGCTCGTGCTCAGCGGGCGGGTGGTCAAGGGTCAGATGGAGTCGTCGCTCGTCGCCCGGGGGACGGGCTCGGAGCTGCTCGGGCTGGCCTACGGCCGCGGCGAGGAGTACGTCGACTTCTACACGCTGCAGGACCACATCGGCCCCGATACGCGGAGCGACCTGCTCTACAAGGCGGCGCTGCGCGATTCTGCCCGGTCGGTCTACTACGGGCTGACGCGCGTCGGGCTCGGGGCGAAGAACGCCGACGCGAACCAGGAGAACCGGAACCTGCTGCTGAGCAAGACGGCGCGGGCCGACAGCGACCCGGTGCTCGAAATCCTGACCAGCAACGTCATCCGCGCCTCGCACGGCGCCACGGCCGGCCCGGTGGACGAAGAGCAGCTGTTCTACCTGCAGACGCGCGGCATCCCGCGGCCGGCGGCCGAGGCGATGCTCGTCTGGGCTTTCCTCGAGGAGGTCGTCAGCCGGGTGCCGGACGGCGCGCTGCGGGAGGAGCTGCTCGGGCTGCTCGAGGCGAAGGTGAGGGGCGCCTGATGGGCTGGACGGCCACGCTCCGCGCGGAGGAGGTCGCGCCCGGGACGGCGAAGGTCGTCGAGGCGGGCGGCCGCCGGATCGCCGTGTGCAACACGGGCGAGGGCTACTACGCGATCGACGACCTGTGCACGCACGACGGCGGGCCGCTCGACCAGGGGCGGCTCGACGGCCGGGAGATCGAATGCCCGCGCCACGGCGCACGGTTCGACGTGACGACGGGCCGGGCGCTCTGCCTGCCCGCCGTGCGGCCGGTGCGCACCTACCCGGTCCGGGTCGCCGACGGCGTGGTCGAGATCGACCTGCCCGCGTGAACGAAAGGGGGCCGGCAGATGCTCGATATCGCACGGATTCGCGGGGATTTCCCCATCCTGGGGCAGCAGGTGAACGGGCGGCGGCTCGTCTACCTCGACAATGCGGCCACGACCCAAAAGCCGCGGCAGGTGATCGAGGCGCTCGTGCGGTATTACGAGACGTCGAACGCGAACATCCACCGGGGCATCCACACGCTGGCGAACCGGGCGACCGAGCAGTACGAAGCGGCGCGCGGCAGCGTCGCGCGCTTCATCGGCGCGGCCGGCCCGCAGGAAGTGATTTTCACCCGGAACGCCACGGAGGCGATCAACCTCGTCGCGCGCGCCTGGGGCGATGCCAGCATCAGCGAGGGCGACGAGATCGTCCTGACGGTGATGGAGCACCACTCGAACATCGTGCCGTGGCAGCTGCTGGCGGCCCGGAAGGGGGCGCGTCTGCGGTACGCGGGCATCACCCCGGACGGGCGGCTGGACCTCGACGGGCTGCGGCAGCTCATCGGGCCGCGGACGCGGCTCGTCGCGGTCACCCAGATGTCGAACGTGCTCGGCACCATCAACCCGGTCGGCGACATCGCCGAGATGGCGCATGCCGCCGGCGCGCTGCTGCTCGTCGACGGGGCGCAGAGCGTGCCGCACCTGCCGGTCGACGTGCGCGGGCTGGGGGCTGATTTCCTCGCCTTTTCGGCGCACAAGATGCTGGGCCCGACGGGCGTCGGCGTGCTGTGGGCGCGGGAGGAGCTGCTCGCGGCGATGCCGCCGTTCCTCGGCGGCGGCGACATGATCGCCGTGGTGCGCGAGGAGACGTCGACCTGGGCAGACCTGCCGCACAAATTCGAGGCAGGCACGCCGAACATCGCCGACGTCATCGCCTTCGGCGAGGCGATTGCGTACCTCGAGAGCATCGGCATGGCGAACGTCCGGCGCCACGAAGAGGAGCTGACGGCGCTGGCGCTCGAGCGGCTCGGGCGGGTGCCCGGGCTGCAGATCTTCGGGCCGGCGTCTGCAGCCGAGCGGGGCGGCGTCGTGAGCTTCGCGATGGAGGCGGCGCACCCGCACGACGTGGCGACCATCGCCGACGGCTACGGGGTGGCGATCCGGGCGGGCCACCATTGCGCGCAGCTGCTGATGCGCGCGCTCGGCGTGCCGGCGACGAGCCGGGCGAGCTTCAGCATCTACAACGGCGAGGACGACCTCGAGGCGCTCATCGAAGCGCTGGAGGGCGTCAACCGCGTCTTCGGGGAGGGCCGTGAGCGAGCCGCTGTTCGATGACCTCTACCGGGAGCTGATCCTGGACCACTACCGGCGGCCGCGGAACCGCGGCCCGCTGCCGGCGCCCACGCTGCAGGCCGAGGGGGTGAACCCCGTCTGCGGCGACGAGATCCACCTCGACCTCGACGTCAGCGACGGCGTGATCCGCGACCTCGGCTTCTGGGGGCAGGGGTGCTCGATTTCGCAGTCGAGCGCTTCGATGCTGACGGAGCGGCTGAAGGGCCGGCCGCTGGCCGAGGCGGAGGCGGTCACCGGCAAAGTACGATCGATGCTGGTCGAGGGCGCGCCCCCAGACCCGGAGCTCGGCGACCTCGCCGCGCTGGAAGGCGTGGCGAAACTGCCGGTCCGCGTGAAATGCGCGCTGCTCGCGTGGAACGTGCTGCTCGAAGCCCTGCGGCAGGCGAAGCAGGCCGCACAGGAGGAACGACATGGCTGATACCGAAACGCCCCAGGCCCCGACCTACGAACAGCTGCGGGAGAAGCTCCGGGAGGTGAAGGATCCGGAGATCAACATGAGCATCGTGGACCTCGGGCTCGTGTACGACATCCAGTACGACAACGGCGACGTGCTCGTGACGATGACGCTGACGAGCCCGGGGTGCCCGCTCGGGCCGATCATCCGCGGGGAGGCGTATGCGAAGCTGCGGGAGCTGCCGGGCGTGAAGGACGTGGACGTCCAGATCGTCTGGAACCCGCCGTGGGACCCGCGGACGATGGCGAGCGAGGACGTGAAGATGGCGCTCGGGATCTGGTAGCGCGCCCGGCGCTCAGCGGCCCTTCCACTGCGGGTCGCGGTGTTCGAGGAAGGCGCGGACGCCTTCCTTGAAGTCCTCGCTGGCGAAGAGCCGGCCGATCGTTTCGGTGCTGTCCGCGAGGTGGTCCATCGGGTCGCGGGTGAGTCCGCGGTAGAGCAGACGCTTCGTTTCGGCGGTCGCGAGCGGCGAGCCGCGCGAGACGGTGTGCGCGAAGGCGAGCGCGCGCTCCATCAGCTCGGCATCGGGCACGACTTCGTGGACGTAACCGATGTCGAGCGCGCGGGTCGCGGAGATGATTTCGCCGGAGTAGAGCAGATAGGCCGCGTTCTGGAGGCCGACGATGCGGGCGAGGAGCCACGTCCCGGCCGCAGTATCGGGCACGAGGCCGCGGTGGACGAAGACCCAGCCGAAGCGGGCGGATTCGGCGGCGATGCGGAAGTCGCACTGGGAGGTGAACTCGACGCCGACGCCGACGGCGACGCCGTTGACGGCGGCGATGGTCGGTTTGCCGATAGAGGCGAAGGTCCACGGCGCGGGCCGGGATTCGGCGTAGGCGCGGCCGTAGGATTCGGCGCGGCCGGCCGTCGGCGGCTGGCTGGAAAGCTGCTGGAGATCGGTGCCGGCGCTGAAGGCGCGGCCGGTGCCGGTGAGGACGAGCGCGCGGACACGGTCGTCGGTGCCGGCCTGCCGGATGGCGTCCTCGATCGCCCCGAGCATCTCGTAGGTGATGGCGTTCATCTTCTCGGGGCGGTTGAGGCGCAGGACGGCGGTGGAGCCTTCGAGGGTGTACTCGATGTCGGGCACGGGCAGGGGCCTCCGTGGATGGGGTGCGGAGGGACGATACGGGATCGGCGGGCGGTTCGCGAGCAGCCCGGCTAGTTGCCGCCGGCGACGGCGACGGCCTCGGCAGATTCGGCCTCGGCAGCCGCCGGAGCGCGGGCCGGCAGGGCGCGGCTCCCCTTTTCGGCGACGCGGTAGACGAGCCCCTTGCCGGAGGCGAGCTTCCACTGGGCGTTGAGCGCGGGGAGGCTCGCGAAGAAGAAGGTGATGACGGCCATCAGCGGCCACATCAGCAGGCCGGTGACATAGACGGAGCGCGAGACGTAGGAGGGCCGGGGGCCGCGCGTGCGGAGTTCGAAGACGATCATGACCAGCAGCGGGAAGAGGCAGAGCGCGACGAGGATGCCCGGCAGGTTGAGCCACATCGTGGGCTCGAAGATGCCCTCGGGGCCGATGCGGAACCAGCGAGAGGGCTCGAGGAAGTGCTCGGGGTGCCAGCCGGTGCCGGGCACTTCGTAGCGGTGCGTCCACCAGCCGGGGAGCGGCGCGCCGAGCTTCGCGGCGAAGCGGGCCGGGAGGACGATGCCGAGCGTGACGATGTACCACTGGGCGGCCCAGAGGACGTGGACCTTCGTGACCGCACCGGCGAGGAGCAGGCGGCGGCGCCAGGAGAGCGGCGACTTCGGATGCATGGCGGCCCGCCACGCGTAGGGGATATCGCTTGCGCCCCAGGCGTGGCGGACGGACTGGGCATAGTGCGCCTTGAGCGTCTTCCAGTAGCCGTCGGCCAGGACGCAGTCGTTGCCGAGGGGGAGGAAGAGCGGTTCGACGTTCACGTCGTCGCCGAGGCTGTAGGAGCACTTCAGGTAGAGGTGCCAGTCCTCGGGGATGACCTCCTCGTCCCAGTAGTCGACCTCATGGAGCATCTGCCATGAGAGGGAGTAGCAGCTGGTGGGGAAGCGGACGCTGCCGGGGATGAGGAGGTTGGAGGTGCGGTTGATGCCGGAGAGGCCGTCCGGGATGCGGAGCGGGGCCGGGATCTCCCAGATGTTGTTCGAGTTGAAGATGGTGGGCTGCCAGAAGGTGCGGTACGGCTTCTTCGCGGTGAGGAAGAGGTAGTTCAGCGCGGCGAAGTGGGAGGGATGGAAGACGGCGTCGGCGTCGCAGCTCGTGACCGTATAGCGGAGGAGGTCGTCGCCGCCCCGCTCGATGAGGCGGAGGTAGGCTTCGCGCGCGCCCCAGGCCTCGTTCGAACCCTTGCCGGGCGTCTCGCCCGGCAGGCCCGCCGGGTGGAAAGTGGCGAAGATATCAGCGAAGACGCCCGGGTAGCGGGCGACGAGGCGGGCCGCCTTTTCGCGGGCGCCGGCTTCGCGGTCCTCCATGGCGAGGACGACGACGAGCTGCTTCGCGACGGACTGCGCGGCGAGGGAATCGACCGTGCGGGCGAGGCCCTCTTCGGATTCGCGGTAGTTGGGGATGATGACGAGGTGCCGGGGCCATGCCCAGCGGTCCGGCTGGCCGGTGCGGGCGACGTGCGCCTCGTACTTCGCGCGCCAGTCGGTCTGCTTCCAGCGGGCGATGCGGCGGAGGCCGATAGCGCAGGCGATGGCGACGGAGTAGCTGCGGAGGAGCCAGTAGACGAAAAAAGCCGTGGAGAGGACGGCGAAGAGGAGGGGCGCCTTGAACGGGCCCCAGAAGATGAAGCTGACGAGGAAGAGGGAGAGGAAGAGGGGGAGGGCGTTGCCGAGCCGCTCCCAGAACGGGGAACGGGCGCTGACGGAGAGCTGCGGCAGTTCGCAGCTGCGCGGGGCAGGAGATGCGACGGGTGCGGAAGGCCTGGAGACCATGTGCGGGGTGGCCTCGAACTCGGTCTTCCTACGCCGCCGAGGTTAGCTGCCGGGCTGCGGCCGGAGATAGCCGCTCCGCCTTCGCCGCCCGGGATGCCGGGCGGCCGGGGCGGATTCGCCCCGAAAACTGGTTCCCCCGTTCTGCCCCGGAGGGCAGACTAGGCGCTGCGGCACGAGGGCCGCAGATGCATCGTTCGCCGGGCAGGCGTAAGCGTCAAGGCCCGGAATCGAAGAATTTTTCCGGGAAATCGGGGGTCGAGATGAACGGGGAATTGCAGATTCGGGAATCGCTCTTCGGGGATATTCGCGAGGTGAATTTCTGGTTCAGGTGCGGCGAGGAGCTCGTGCCGGGGGTGGCGTACCTGCCGGCCGGGGCGGAAGAGCCGATGCCGCTGGTGCTCATCCAGCACCCGGGGATGGGCTCGAAAGAGGACTACTGGGTGAGCGAGGTGGGCCAGCGGTGGGCGAAGCGGGGCTGGGTGTGCGCGGGGCTCGATGCGCCGCTGCACGGCGAGCGGCAAACGCACGACCCGATGGCGCTCTTCCGGCAGCCCGAGCGGTACGAGGCAGTGCGGGCGCAGTTCGCCGCGGAGGTGGCGCGGATGCTCGAGCTGCTGCCCGGCGCGCTCCCGATCGATACGGAGAGGCTGGGCTACGTCGGGTATTCGCTCGGGAGCATGATCGGGCTGGCGGCAGTGGCCCGGAGCGGCCGCTTCCGGGCGGCTGCGTTCTGCCTCGTGGGCGAAGGCGGGCTCGCCGGGAGCGCTGCCGGCCCGGATTCGGACGCGGCGAAGCTGGGCGGCGTGGCGGTGCGCATCGTCGGCAAGCTGAACGATGAGCTGATCCCGCGCGAACGCACGGAAGCGCTCTTCGCGGCGCTGCCGGGCGACAAGGACCTCCAGTGGCTGCCCGGCGGCCACTTCGAGATCGGGCCGGACGTCGTGCGGCTGGCGGAGGAGTGGATGGCTGCGAAGCTCTGAGCCCCGAGCGGCGAGCGGGGCAGCTGCGTATACTCGCGGGCACTGCATCTACCCCAACCCGGAGCACGCGATGGGCACCATGATCGACGGGGGCGAAATCATCGCCCGGATGATCAAGCAGGAGGGCGTGAGCCACATCTTCACGCTCTCCGGCGGGCACATCCAGAACATCTACGAGGGATGCCTGAACAACGGCATCGGCATCGTGGATACGCGGCACGAACAATCGGCCGGGCACGCAGCCGACGGCTATTCGCGCATCACCTTCAAGCCGGGGGTGGCGGTCGTCACCGCCGGCCCGGGCGTGACGGACGTCGTGACGGCGGTAGCGAACGCGTACCAGGCCTCGAGCCCGATGGTGGTCATCGGCGGGCGGTCGCCGCTACGGCAGTACGACATGGGATCGCTGCAGGATATCGAGCTGCTCGACGTGATGAAGCCGATCACGAAGTGGTCGCAGGCGGTGTACGAGACGCGGCGGCTTCCGTACTACATGGCGATGGCGTTCCGGGAGGCGATGACGGGCCGCTACGGGCCGGCCTTCCTGCAGGTGCCCTCGGACGTGCTGTTCGGCCGGGTGGACGAGGACTCGCTGGAGTGGCCGAAGAACTACCGCGTGACCGGGGAGATCATGGGCGACCCGGCGCTCATCAAGCAGGCGGCGCAGCTCATCCGGGACGCGGAGAAGCCGATGGTGATGGCGGGCTCGGGCGTGTTCTGGCACCGCGCCCACCGGGAGCTGGCCGAGTTCGCGCGCGCGGCCGATGTGCCGGTGTACACGAACGCGATGGGCCGCGGCACGCTCCGGCAGGACAACCCGAACTTCTTCTCGCTCTCGCGGAAGCCTGCCTTCGCCCAGGCGGACGTGATCGTCATCCTCGGGACGCCGATCGACTTCCGGCTGAAGTACGGCCGGCCGCCGGCCTGGAACCCGGCGGCGAAGGTCATCCAGATCGACATCGACCCGCGGGATATCGGCCGGAACCGGGATTTCACCATCGGCATCGAGGCGAACATCCGCCAGGCGCTGCTGCAGCTGACGTCGGAGATCGGGAAAGCGGAGCACCGGGAGTGGATGACCTACCTGCGCGGGCTGGAGAACCAGGCAGATGAGCAGCGGTCGTTCTTCATGAACTCGGACGCGGTGCCGATTCACCCGCTGCGACTCTGCAAGGAGATCGCGGAGTTCGTGGACGACGACACGATCGTCGTCGGCGACGGCGGCGATATCGTCGCGCTGGCCGCGAGCGTGCTGCCGATCAACAACCCCGGGCAGTGGATGGACCCCGGCCCCTTCGGGACGCTGGGCGTGGGGACCGGCTTCTGCATGGCCGCGGCCGTCGCCGCGCCGGGGAAGAAGGTGCTGATGGTGAACGGCGACGGCACGTTCGGGCTGAACGGGTTCGATTTCGATACGTTCGTGCGCTTCAAGATGCCGATCGTCTCGGTGGTCGGGAATGACCGCTGCTGGCACCAGATTTATGTCGGCCAGAAGGCGCAGTACGGCGAAGGGCGCACGCCGGCGACGGTGCTCGGAGACAACGCGCGCTACGACAAAGTCGTGGAGGGCCTCGGCGGCCACGGCGAGTTCGTGGAGCACCCGGAGCAGATCAAGGCCGCCATCGAGCGGGCCTTCGCGAGCGGCAAGCCCGCCTGCGTGAACGTCATCATGGACCCGGAGCCGGCCGGAGTGAAAGGCGGCTACGAATTCAAGTAGGCCCCCGGCGCGCCGGGGAGGGAGGCAGGCCATGGAGCACATCCGCATCGACCGGGACGGGCGCGTCGCCATCGTCACGCTGAACCGGCCGGAGGTGATGAACGCCCTCAACCGGCAGATGTACGCCGAGCTGGAGCAGGCGTTCCGGGAGCTGCACCGCGACCCGGACGCGTGGTGCATCGTGCTCACCGGCGCCGGCCGGGCGTTCTGCTCGGGCGACGACGTGAAGCAGATCATGCTGGGCGAGCAGCGGGACGAGACGGCGACGCGGCTGCGGGAGGTGAAGCCCCGCCCGACGCCGGCCGCCGCGGCGGTGCTCGAGTGCGACAAACCGGTCATCGCGGCCGTCAACGGCCCGGCAGTCGGCTGGGGGATGGACCTCACGCTCTTCTGCGACATCCGCATCGCTTCGGAGCAGGCAAAGTTCGGCGAACTGTTCATCAAGCGCGGGCTGGTCGCCGACCTCGGCGGCCTGTGGCGGCTGCCGCAGGTGGTCGGGCCTTCGAAGGCGGCGGAACTCCTGTTCACGGGCGACGTCATCAGCGCGCAGGAGGCGCTGGAGATAGGCCTCGTTTCGAAGGTGGTGCCGCACGAGGAGCTGCTGCCGGCCGCGCTGGCGCTGGCGAAGAAGATCGCCGCGAACCCGCCGATCGCGATGCGCTACATGAAGGAAGGTCTGCGGCGCTCGCGACACGCGACGATGGCCGAGATGGGCGAGTACATCGGGAACGCGCTCGCCTACCTGTTCACGACGGAGGACCACCGGGAGGGTGCGCTCAGCTTCGTCGAACGTCGGGAGCCGGTGTTCAAAGGGCGCTGACCGGCCGGCGAGCCGGGGCCGTCAGCTGAGCCGCCCGGTGATGTAGTCGGTCATCTGCCGGATGTGGTCTTCCTGGTGCATGGTGACCCAGCGCATGAGGTCGCCGATGGAGATCATGCCGACGAGGCGGCCGTCTTCGAGCACGGGCAGGTGCCGGAAGCGGCGGCTGGTCATCAGCGCCATGGCCTCCTCGACGTGCCAGTCGGGCGAGATGGTGACCGGCTCGCGGGTCATGACTTCAGCGACCCGGGTGAGTGCCGGGTCGCGGTCGGCATCGACGACCCGGCGGAGGACGTCGCGCTCGGTGAAGATGCCGACGGGCCGTTCGCCGTCGACGACGAGGAGGGCGCCGATGCCTTTCTCGTTCATCTGGCGGACGGCTTCGGCGACGGTGGCGGACCGCTCGATGGTATAGACGTGGCGGCCCTTCTCGGCGAGGACGCTGCTGACGAATCCGTACATGGGAACCTCCTTGCCGGTAGATTCCCAGTATACGTGGCTGTCAAGTCCCCGTTTGGCGCTCCCGGCGAAGGGCGGCGAGCTTGAAGTTGTCCCACGTGACGAGTTTGTCAGGGGTGAAGACGACCCAGCGCCAGTTGCGGCCGCGGGCGGTGGATTCGTTACGGCGGGGTTCGGCGGGTTCGCCGTGGCCGCCGGCGTATTTGCGGCCCATCTGCCAGCGGACCTCTTCGAGGTGCGGGTCGGCAGCTTCGGCGGCGGCGTCCTCGAGGACGCGGGCGGTGCCCTGGAACATCGCGCCCTGGAGCTCGGGGAAGCGCTCGTTGCGGTCGACGAGGATGGTGCAGGTGGGGTTGCGGCGGAGGTTTTCGACCTTCTGGCCGCGGCAGAAGGTGTAGATCTTTCCGCCGGCCCAGCCGAACCAGAGCGGGGTGAGATTGATGCGGGTGCCCGGGCCGATGGTGGCGATGCGCATGTTCCAGGTGGAGAGCATCAGCTCATCGAGCTGCTCGGGCGTGAGCGAGAGTTCCTTGGGGATGGGCATGCAGGGACACCTCGAATGTAACGTCGCGGGATGCTACTCTACAGGAGGACGCGGGCGGGTGTGGTTCAATGGCAGAACGCGACCTTCCCAAGGTTGAGACGCGGGTTCGATTCCCGCCATCCGCTCCAAAAATTCGAGCATCCTGACACCGCCGCCCGGTCGGGCGGCGGTTTTTCGTTCCCGCAGAGTGCACCAAACCGGGATTCAGGGCCGCGTGAGGGAGGCGAGGGCTTCGCGCAGGATGCCGGCGCTCCGCTCGAGGGCAGCCGCTTCGTCATCCGCGAGCGGAGGGAGGAGTTCGGCTTCGATGCCGCCGGCGCCGACGACGCGGGGCAGCGAGAGCGCGACATCGCCGTACGGGGTGCCGGGCTGGCCGACGGCTGAGACCGTGAGGACGGCCCGCTCGTCATCGCGGATGGCGCGGAGGAGCCGCGCGACGGCGCCCGCGACGCCGTAATAGGTCGCGCCCTTCCCGGCGATGATGCGGTAGGCCGCGCGGCGGACGGCGTCGTCGATGCGCTCGCGATCGGCGGCCGCGAGGGGACGGCCGAGCCCGGCCGCCGCAGCATCGAGCGGCAGACCGCCGACAGCAGCGCTGGACCAGAGGAGGACTTCGGAGTCGCCGTGTTCGCCGAC
>NZ_JANZZD010000023.1:0-37783 GCF_026419595.1 Tepidiforma sp.
GGTGGACGCAGCGGCGGAGCGCGCGCGGCTGGAGAAGGAGCTGGCGGAGGCACGCGCGCACCTCGAACGGCTGGAGAAGCAGCTGGCGAACCCGGCGTTCCGGGCGAAGGCCCCGCAGCACGTGGTCCAGGGGATGGAGGCGACGGCAGCGGAGACGCGGGAGCGGGCGGCCGGGCTCGAGGAGCGGCTGCGGGCGCTCGGGGCTTAACCGAATCTTTCCAGGACGACGAATCTTTCGTCCACCGTATCCCCCGATGGGGGATACCGCCGGCGGTGCGAGGCGTGTAGGGTAGGGTCGCCCCGGAAGGAGGTGAGGTTCGATGCCCCGGGTGGCGGCGCTGCTGGCCGCGTGTGTTGCCCTTGCCGGCGGGCTGCTCCTGGCGAACGATGAACCGCGAGTGGCGCGCGCCGGGACGGGCTTCTGGAGCGACGGATGGCCCGCCTGCACATGGTGGGGTTCGACGTGGTTCAGCGCGCCGACCGTCGGGTGGGCCCGGACTGACGGGCCTTCGGGCTGTGTGGATCGCGCGGTCGTGCGCCTGCAGTGGTACGACGGCCAGGCGTGGCAGGATACGCTGCTGCAATACAGCGCCTGGGGCGTGAACTGGATTCAGTACGGAGGGTCACCGGCGACCTCGCTGGTGGGTACGCACCAGGTCTATGTCGCGGGCTGAGGGTATTCCCAATGGGGCGGCACTCAGGAGCCGTGAGCCGACGGCGCGGGGCGCGGCCGGCGCGCAGCGGGAACGCCTCAGCAGCAGGAGGAGACACGATGATGCAACGAACGATGGTCGGCGCGAGCGTCCTGGTGGCAGCCGTGCTTGCTGCCGCCGGGTTTGCAACGTGGCGGGCGGCGGCTGGCTCGGCCGAAGCGGGCGCCCCTTCGCAGGGCGCCGCCGCACCGGCGGAACTCGGGACGAGCGGTGACGCCCCCAATGCCGCGGCGCGAGAGGTGCCGGCGGCGCTGCTCGAACGGCTGCGCGCCTCGGCCGATGCGACGGTGCTGGCGATGCTCGCCGACGGGGTCGTGACGCGGGACGAGGTGGCGGGCGCGTTCGCTGCTGCGGATGCGTGCACGAGGGCGGCCGCTGCGGAGGTTGGCGGAGTCACCATCGGGCCAGCGACCTTCACCGACCCGGACGGGGCGATCGGGTTCGGCGGCGCGTCCTCGGCATCGAAGGAGGCGCTGGACCGTGTCGGCGCGGCGCACCTCGCTTGCGTCGAGCGGCTGTTCAGCCCGGTGCTCGAGGCATGGCAGGCGGGACCGGCCTACGCCGCGAACCAGGCAGGCTGGGACCGGATGGCCGAGTGCCTGGCAGCGAAGGGGTATCCGACCCGGCCCGGCATGGACCTGCGGCAGATGGCGGAGGCGGTGGGGACGGGCGCGCCGGCGAGCGATGTCGCAGCCTGCCAGGCGGCGGCGCGGCAGTGACGCCTCGGGCGGGAGCGATTCGAGCGGGCCGGCGGGCGGGCGTGAGCTCCCTGCCGGCCCGGGGCGAGCCAGGCCGGGGCGGCGGCGATGGCGGGCTGCAGGCTTTCTCCGCGTGAGCGAGAAGTGCTCGGACTGGTCGCAGAGGGCCGGACCAACGCGGAGGTCGCGGCCCTGCTCGGCATTTCGTCGGAGACGGTGAAGACGCACGTGAGCCGCATCCTGGCGAAGCTGGGCGTGCAGAGCCGGCACCAGGCTGCCGCCTGGTGGCA
Source organism: Tepidiforma sp. (assembly GCF_026419595.1). Classification (NCBI taxonomy): domain Bacteria; kingdom Bacillati; phylum Chloroflexota; class Tepidiformia; order Tepidiformales; family Tepidiformaceae; genus Tepidiforma; species Tepidiforma sp. The sequence continues at coordinate 1,702 of NZ_JANZZD010000023.1, forward strand.
GAGGAAGGGCCCCCGGGAGCCGGACGGCAAGGAGCCGACGGCGGGCGGTTGACGGCCGGGGCGGGGTCGGTGGTAGGGTGCGCGGGCGGAGGGATGCGCGATGGCCGAATGGGATGACGACAGCTACGTCGGGAAGTACCTCGGGCGGCACGAGTACCTCGCCGATGCGGCGATGGTGGCCCAGTACACCCGGGCGACAGGCGATGCGAACCCGTGGTACACGGGGCCGTCGCCGCTGGGCGGCCCGGTGGCGCCGGCGCTCCTGCTCCACAGCGAGCAGTACGCGTTCCGGCTGCGGGACTGGTATCTGCCGAAGCTGTACGGGAACCTCCACATCAAGCAGGAGTGGGAACTGTTCCGCGCGGTGCCGGTGGGGACCCGGCTCTGGACGCACGGGATGATCGTGGACCGGTATCTGCGGAAGGACCGGGACGTGGTGGTGCTGGAGTTTTGCGTGTTCGACGAGGGGGACGTGATGGTCTCGCGCGGGCGGTGCCACCAGTCGTTCCTGCGCGACGCGGCGGAGGGCGGCGAGGTGGTGGGGAAGGAGCAGGCGGCGCGGAAGGCCGCGCGGCCGGAGGAGCCGGCGGGCGAACCGCTGGAGGTGCTCGAACCGGTGCGGCGGGTGGCGGACCTCGACCTGTGCATGGCGTTCAGCGGGCCGAAGCGGAACTACCACAACGACCGGGAGGAGGCCCGGAAGCTGGGCTTCCCGGACGTCGTGGTGCAGGGGACGCTGAGCACGGTGTTCATCTCCGAGATGCTGACGAACCGGTTCGGGCTCGGCTGGCTGGCAGGCGGGCGGATGTCGCTGAACCTGATCAACGTGCTCTGGGGCGGCGAGGCGGTGACGGCGCGCGGCGTGGTGCGGGCGATCACGCCCGAGGGCCGGCGCCGGCGCGCGCACCTCGACGTGTGGACCGAGAAGGCCGACGGGACGAAGACGATCGCGGGGACGGCGAGTGCGCTGCTGGCGTAGGCGGGGTTGCGGCTGCATCGCAATTCGCGGGAGCGGCAGATTTGGGAGTTGATCGGGCCGGCGGTCATGCGGCCTACTGAAAGGGTGACGGCCCGCGCCCAGCTGATCCTCGCGAACCGCGCCTTCCTCGACCACGAGGCGCCGCGCTGGGCGGATTCGCCGTCGACGGCCTCGAGCGGGGGGCTGCTCGCGGCGGTCCGGCCGGTGATCGCGCCGTGGGACGGGCATGCGGGCACGACGTGGATCGGGGTCGGGATGGGGCGGTTCGACCGCGAGTGGGTCGATGCGCGGGGGTACGAGATTCTCGAGACGCCGCGGGGGCCGCTGCGGCACCGGCGGCTGTTCTTCGGGTCGGCGACGTGGCAGGGGCACTACGGCGAGGTGGCGAACAGCTTCACGTGGCCGCTGTTCCACCTCGTGCGGGTCGATTTGCCGCGGGCAACGCCGTACTACCCGGAGCCGCAGCCGCCTTCGGCGGCGGGCTGGCAGTCGTTCGTGCTGGTGAACCGGGCGTTCGCGGAGGCGGCCTGCGAGGAGGACGGGGCGCAGAGCTGCTGGGTGCACGATTACCAGCTGGCGCTGGTGCCGGCGATGCTGCGGGAGCGCGGGTTCCGGGGGCCGATCGGCTTCTTCCTGCACATCCCGTTCCCGGCGCTGGCGGTGATTCGGCCGTACCTTTCCGGCGAGGTGCGGGAGCGGCTGGCGGAGATCGTGCGGGGGATGCTCGGGGCCGACCTTGCCGGGTTCCAGACGCCGGGAGACGTCGAGCGGTTCGCCGAGGCGGCCTGTGAGCTGGCGGGGGCGCGGCCGGCGGCGGGCGGGCTGGAGGTGGACGGCCGGCTGGTGCGGGTCGGCGCCTACCCGGTCGGCATCGACCCGGAGGAGGTGCTGGCGGCGGCGCGGCGGGCGAAGCCGGTGACGCGGGTGCGGGCCGCGCGGGAGCTCGGGCTGCCGGTGGTCGTCGGGCTGGAGCGCGGCGACTTCACGAAGGGGATCCCGGAGCGGCTGCGGGCGATTGCCGAGGCGTACCGGCAGGGCCGCCGCTTCGCCTACATCGGCATCGCCTCGCCGACGCGGGAGGGGGTGGAAGTGTACGGCGCGCTGGAGGCGGCGATCGAACGGGAGGCCGCGCGGGCGCGGGAGGCGGCCTACTGGGTCGGCTGCCCGTTCACGCAGGTGCGGGCGGCGGTGGGCTGGGACGACGTGGTGGCGCTGCAGCGGGACGCGGACGTGGTGTTCACGTCCTCGCTGGCGGACGGGATGAACCTCGTGCCGCTGCAGGCGGCGGTGGCGCAATCGCTGCGGCCGGCCGCGGAGCGGGCGGTGGTGCTGGCAGGGGTCGATGCCGGGGTAACGAAGGTGTACGGCGGCGATGGACGGGACGGCCTGCGGGCGGTGGACCCGCTCGACCAGGGCTCGCTGCTGGAGGGGCTGACGGAGGGGCTGGAGGGGCGGCCGGCGCGGATCAGCGACCGGTTCATCGCGCAGGTGCGGGAGCGGGACGCCCGCTCCTGGGGGGAGCGATTCCTCGACGACCTGGAGGGGACATGCTGACGATCGAGACCATCGAGCGCATCAAGGCGCTGGCCGCGGCACGCGGGCCGTTGCTCGTCGCGTCGGACCTGGACGGGACGCTGGCGCCCATCGTGGCGAACGCTTCGGAGGCGCGCGTGCCGCCGGGGACGCTGGCGGTGCTCGACCGGCTGGCGCAGCGGGCGAAGGTGGCAGTGATCACGGGGCGCGACCTGAACACGGCGCGGCGGATGGTGCCGGTGGAGGGGGTCGACGTGGTGGGGAGCCACGGGCTGGAGGCATCGTTCGATGACCCGCTCATCCCGGGGGTGAACCGGGTGGCGCTCAGCGCCGCACTCGAGCAGGTGGAGCAGCAGGTGATCACGGCAGTGCCGAGTTCGTTCCTGCACATCGAGCGGAAGGCGGTCTCGACGGCGTTCCACTTCCGGAAGGCGCCGGACCTCGAGGCGCCGCTGCGCGCCGCGCTGGCGACGCTGCCCGAGGGGCTGCGGCTGCGGGAGGGGCGGATGGTGCTCGAGGTGCTGCCGAACGCGAACGCGGGGAAGGGGGTGGCGCTGACGGCGCTCATCCGGCGCTACCGGGCGAAGTCGCTGCTGGCGATGGGGGACGACGCGACGGACGTGGCGATGTTCGAGGCGGCGCTGGAGGCGGCGCGGGCGCAGGGGCTGCACGTGCTGCTGGTCGGCGTCTCGGGCGGGAAGGAGACGCCCCCGCAGATCCCCGAGCTGGCGGACGTGGTCGTGGGTTCGCCGGCGGAGGCGCTGGAAGTGCTGGAGACGCTGGCGCGGGCGATGGGAGTGTAGGAGCTGGGAGCTGGGAGTTGGAAGACCGGAGTTGGGAGCCGGGAGAGGGAAAGGAACACGGCGGGGCCGGCTTCCCCGCCGTGTCGCGTGACCGGGTACGGCGCCGGGGCTAGGAGACGAGGGTGCCGAGGATGCGCTCGACCTCGTTGAGGCTGCCCTGGGGCATGGTGATGACGGGGAGGTCGACGCCGAGCTGACGCCGCTCTTCGACGCCGGCGGCGACGGTTTCGATGTCCCCGAACACGGCGGTCTCTTCGAGCATGCGGTCGCCCATGGCGGCCATGATCTCGGGGGTGGTGCCGAAGGGCATCGGCTTGCTCGTCTCGGCCGCCTTGCGCATGGCGGCGACTTCTTCGGCGAAGCCGTTGCGGGCGAGCATCTCGTGATAGAAGTCGCCCATGTTGGTGACGTACCAGGAGATGGGGCCGGCGGCCTGGACTTTCGCCTTCTCGATGTCGGGGTTGATGACGACGGTGAGCTGGGCGACGCATTCGACGGCGTCGGCGGGCCGGCCGGCGGCGACGGCGGCGCGGCTGATGAACTCCTTCGCCTCCTGGTACTTCGACTTCGGCCAGTAGATCGGCATCCAGCCATCGGCGCAGGTGGCGAGGGACTCCATCGATTTCGGCGAGATGGAGGCGACGAAGATGGGGATGTGCTTGCGCGGGGGTTCGAAGAGGAGCTTGAAGCCGCGCTGGAGCTTGAAGATTTCGCCGTCGTAGAAGACTTTTTCGCCGCTGATGATCATGTTGATGATCTCGACGTATTCCTTCGTGCGGCGGATGGGCTTGGAGAATTTTTCGCCGTGCCAGTGTTCGATGACGCGGGAGCCGGAGGTGCCGAGCCCGATGATGACGCGGCCGCCGGAGAGCTCATCGAGCGTGGCGAAGGTCATGGCGAGGACGGCGGGCGAGCGGCCGTAGACGGGCGCGATACCGGTGCCGATCTTGATTTTGCTGGTGTTGAGGGCGATCTGGGTGAGGAGCGAGAACTGGTCGCGGCCCCAGGTCTCGGCGGTGAAGACCGCTTCGACGCCGACTTCTTCGGCGACCTTGATTTTCTCGATGGTCTGGCGGTTTTGTTCGGGGCTGCCGGTGAAGCCGACACCGACGGCCAGGCGCCTTGGCATGGGAACCTCGTAGGGGGTGGCGTGTCCGTTGCGAAAAAGGACCGACGGCCAGTATGGCAAACGGGGATGGGGGCGGCAATTCGGGCGCGCGGAGGCGGTGTAGGCTAGCGGAGATGGGGCACATCCCTCGGGTGTACGTGGCGGCGAAGCTCGGGCCGGGGCCGGTGGCGCTGACCGGCGAGACGGCGAGCCGGCTGGCGACGGTGCTGCGGGCGCGGCCGAGCGACGAGCTGCGGCTGTTCGGCGGCGAAGGGCACGAGTGGCAGGCGGTGGTGCGGGCGGTCGAGCGGGGGCGGGTGCTGGCCGAGGTGACGGGAGTCGCCCGGCAGGAGCCCCCGCCGGAACCGGTGGTGGAGGCGTGGCTGCCGATCATCCGGGCGCAGCGGCTGGAGTGGGCGGTGGAAAAGTGCACCGAGGCGGGGGCAGACATCATCCGGCTGGCGGCGATGGAGTTCGGCCAGCGGGGTTCGGGGCCCTCGGACGCGAAGCTGGAGCGGTTCGAGCGGATCGCCATCGAAGCGAGCGAGCAGTGCGGGCGGCTCTACCTGCCGGTGATCGAGGCGGGCGGGAGCCTCGAACGGCTGCTCGGGGGATTCCGGGGCGCGGTGGTGGCGATGGAGCGGGAGGGGATGGGGCCGGCGGAGCTCGCGCCGCTGCTGCCGGCGCAGGGCCGGGTGGCGGTGGTGTGCGGGCCGGAGGGCGGGTTTTCGCCGCGGGAGCTGGACCAGCTTCGGCGGAAGGGTGCGCTCTTCCTGCGGGCCGGGCCGAACATCCTGCGCGCCGAGACGGCGGCCGTGGCCGGGGTGGTGCTGGTGCGCGCGCTGGCGGGGTGAGGCCGGCGGGGTGCGGTGGTATCGTGGAGGCGATGCCGAAATCGGTGATGGGAATCGGGCTGACCGGGCTGGGGTTCGCGGGGGCGTTCGCGCTCCACGTGGTCGCGGGCGCGCTGGACTGGGCGTGGCTGTTCGGGGTTGCCGTCGCGCTCATCTACTTCTTCGCCGCCGGGTTCCCGGCGATCGCGCTCTGGCTGGGCGGGATGCGCTACCGGGAGAGCCGGGAGGCGCGGCTGACCTACACGGTGGGGACGGTCATCGGGATGGGGCTGACGCTGGGCGCGCTCTGGGCCGCGAACGGGCGCTCGTTCGGGACGTGGACGTTCGTGCTGACGCCGGTGCTCGTTTCGGTGGTGAGCGCGCTGTTGCTGACGCTGCGCGCGTGGCAGGAGGGCGAGTTCCGGCGCGCGCGGGCGTGAGCAGCGGGCGCGGTCAGCGGCGGAGGCGGGGGTCCCAGATGTCGCGGAGGGAATCGCCGAGGAGGTTGGCGCCGAGGACGACGAGGCTGATGGCGATGCCGGGGAAGACGACGACGTGCCAGTAGCCGGTGCGGGCGATCGAGAGGTTCTGGCCGCTCATGTCGCGGCCCCATGAGACGACATCGGGGCCGAGGCCGAGGAAGGAGAGAGCGGATTCGGCGAGGATGGCGCCGCCGAGGGCGCCGCTCATGATGACGATGACGAGCGGGAGGACGTTGGGGACGACGTGGCGGATGAAGATGCGCCACTCGGAGCAGCCGATGGCGCGGGCGGCTTCGACGTAGGTTTGGCGGGCTTCGATGATGGTGGCGGAGCGGAGCACGCGGTTGCCGCCGAAGAGCGCGCCGATGGCGATGGCAGCGATGATGGCTTCGATGCCGGGGCCGAGCGCCGCGCGGAGCATGAAGTAGAGGACGAGGGAGGGGAAGGCGGCGAAGGCTTCGCCGGAGCGCTGGATGATGTAGTCGAGCCAGCGGCCGTAGTAGCCGCCGAGGATGCCGAGGAAGGCGCCGGAGGCGGCGCCGATGAAGATGGCGGCAGAGGAGATGATGAGGGAGACGCGGGCGCCGGCGATGACGCGGCTGAACATGTCCTGGCCGTTCTGGTTGAGGCCGAAGGGGTGCTGGAGGGACGGGCCTTCGAGCGGCCGGCCGACGCTGAGGGCGTCGGGGTCGTAGGGCGCGAGGGCGGGCCCGAAGAGGCCGGTGACGACGAACAGGACGAGGACGAAGAAACCGAAGACGCCGGCAGGGTGCTGGCGGGCGGTCCGGCCGAGGCGGCGCAGGATGCCGGGCCGGCGGTAGGCGGGCGCAAAGTCGAGGCGGGAGGCGGCGGTGGTGGCGGCCATCAGGTGTACTTCACCCGGGGGTCGATGAGGGCGTAGGAGATATCGACGAGGAGGTTCATGACCATGACCACGAAGGCGGTGTAGAGGACGAGGGTCTGGATGACGGGGAAGTCGCCGGTGACGGAGGAGACGAGGAAGAACTGGCCGAGGCCGTTGATGGAGAAGACCTGTTCGAGGATGAGGGAGCCGAAGAAGAGGGCGGTGATCTGGCTGCCGACGAGGGTGACGATGGGGATGAGCGTGTTGCGGAGGCCGTGCTCGAGGACGACGGCCCGGCCGGGGAGGCCCTTGGCGCGGGCGGTCCGCATGTAGTCCTGGCGGAAGACTTCGAGGAGGGAGCTTCGGGTGAGGCGCATCATCGCCGCGGCGCCGCCGACGCCGAGCAGGATGGTGGGCGGGAGGTAGAGGCGGAGGTTTTCGAGCGGGTCCTGCGTGAAGGGAATGTGGCCGCCGACGGGCGGCGAGTAGTTCCACCAGATGGAGGGGAGGACGATGAGGAGGATGAGGAGGAAGAAATCGGGGATGGACTGGCCGAAGACGGCGAAGAAGCGGAAGAGGTAGTCGACCGGGGTGTTCTGTTTGACGGCGGTGATGACGCCGAAGGTGACGCCGAAGAGGGTGGAGAAGAAGATGGAGAGGACGAGGATTTCGAGCGTGACGGGGAGGCGGCGGGCGATCTCCTGCCAGACGGGCTGGCGGGAGCGGAAGGTTTCGCCGAGGTCGCCGCGGGCGACCTGCCCGAGCCAGACGAAGAACTGCTGGAGCGGCGGCTTATCGAGGCCGAGCTCGCGGCGGATCTCCTGCTCCTGTTCGAGCGTGGTGTTCTGGTTGACGTAGAGGGTGACGGGGTCGATCGCCCACGGCATCCGGAGGGTGAAGAAGGCGAGGACGGAGACGATCGCCATGATGAGCGGCACGTAGACGAGCCGCCGGAGGATGTACTGGCGCATGCCGCTCTCCCGGGGTTATTTGTCGATCCAGACCTTCCCGTTGAAGAGGCCGTAGCTGCCGCGGCCGACGACGCGGCCTTTGACGTAGGCCCAGGTGGCGGTGTTGGTGATGGCGATGAAGGTCGGGATGAAGGGCGCGCCGCGCTCCCAGGCTTTGCGCTGGATGTCCTGGACGGCGGCTTTGCGCTGGGCATCGTCGAGGATGGTCTTCTGCTTCTGGACGAGCTGGTCCATCTCGTCGTTGCTGTAGCCGGCCCAGTTGGGGCGCCCGCCGATCTGCTTGGCGTAGCCGCCGATGTAGGAGGACGGGTCGTCGTAGGCGAGGGAGGCGTAGACCATGAAGCCGTCGTACTGGGAGCCGTAGAGGGACTGCTGGAGCCAGCGGCCGAGGTCTTCGCCGACGAGTTTGACTTTGAGGCCGAGGTTCTTTTCGAGCTGGGAGCGGACGATCTGGGCGAACTGCTGGTTGCGGTCGCCGGGGGTGATGTACTTGATGCTGTACTCCTTCGAGGTATCGAAGGCGGTGGCGGCGAGGAGCTTCTTCGCCTCGGCGGGGTCGTACTTGCCCCAGGTGGCCTTGAGGTCGGCCTCGGGGAGGGCTTCGCCGAAGGCGGGCGGGACGGGGCCGCTGACCTTCCCTTCGCCGAAGTTCATGAGGTTGATGAGCTCCTGGCGGTCGATGGACATGGAGATGGCCTGGATGACGCGGGGGTCGGCCCACTGGCCGTCGCCGCGGGGGAGGACGGTCCAGACGGAGCGGGAGTCTTCGGCGTCGATGACGATCTTGTCGCCGTGGCGCTTGACGAGGTCGTCGCGTTCGAGCTTGTTGTTGAGGGCGACGGAATGGATCTCTTCAGCGGAGAAGGCGGCGAGGGCGGCGGCCTGTTCCTGGATGAGGCGGTATTCCTGGGCGGCGAGGTAGGGTTCGCCGGCGATCCGCCACTTGTCGAACCGCTTGAGCTTGAAGTTGGCGCCGTTTTCGTGGGAGACGAATTCGAAGCGGCCGGAGCCGATGAGGTCTTTGTCCATGAAGGACGGGTCCTTGGCGATCTCCTCGGGGAGGATGGAGGAGCCGATGGGGCTGCCGCCGTTGGTGGAGGAGAAGGTCCAGGCGTCGACCTGCTTGAGGGTGAAGTTGATGGTGGAGTCGTCGACGGCGACGGCGCTGTCGAGCACCTGGGTCCACCAGGAGGAGTTGGAGATGCGGGTCTGCTGGCGGGCGGCCATGTAGGAGGCGGCCACGTCCTGGGCTTTGACGCGGCGGCCGTTGATGGGCGCTTTGTTGTGGAAGTAGGCCTCGCCGATTTTGACGGTGAAGCGGAGGGGGTCCGGCTGTTCGATGGAGGTGGCGAGGAAGTTTTCGCGGATGCCGGTATCGAGCGGGGTGTACCAGAGGTGGTCGAAGATGGTGAAGCCCCAGAGGAGGCCGCTATCGAGGCCGCCGTAGGGGTTGATGGTGGCGAAGATGGCGCCCTGGCGGAGCTTGAGGGTGCCGTCCTTCTTCACGACTTCGCCGGGGGTGGTCGGCGTCGGGGCGGTGGGGGTGCCGGGGCGGACGCCGGCGGGGGTGGCTGTGGGGCCGGAGCCGTTGTCGCTGTCGCCGCCGCAGCCGGCGATGGCCCAGGCGGCAGCGCCGAGGCCGGCCGCTGCGCCGCCGGTGAGGAGGCGGCGGCGGCGGAAGCGGGTGGTCCAGTAGTTTTCGCGGTTCATGGTGTCCCTTCCCCCATTTTTCGCGTGGCGCCGAAGATTAGCCCGGCGCGAATGTGTGCCTTGTACTGCCCTGCATAGGCGCTGTCAATAGCGCCGATTTGCCGAAGGTACGTTTTCGGGGGTGTCGCGGATTGCGGTCCGCTCGCCCGCCGGGGGTGATGGGGTTCGGATGGCTCCGGGGGGTGTGCAGGCGCCCCTACAAAGCCTGCACACCGCTCCCGGGCCCGCTTCGGACCACGCGCCCAACCCGACAGCAAAGATTAGACGCGTGTGTTTATCCGAAGGCGCTCAACCTACTCCGAGAGTGGTAGAGTTGTCAACGGCCTGCGTGCGAGAATTCCGGCGGGCGAGGGAACGATGGGCGACGAGTTCGGTCTGCGAGGCTACCGGGTGCAGGACCCGGCCCGTGCGGAGGCCCGCCGGCGCGAGATCATGCGGGCGATGGCGGAAGTCGTGCTGGAGAAGGGGCTGCCCGATGCGACGCTGGAGGACGTGGCGGCGAAGATGGGCACGAGCCGGGCGGTGATCTACTACCAGTTCCGGAGCAAGGAAGACCTCTGGGTGGAGGTGGCGGTGGAGGCGGTGCGGACGGCGGAGCGTCGGCTGCGGGCGATCATCGCGGCGGCGCCGGGGCCGGAGGCGGCGCTGTTCAATGCGCTGCGGGACCTGCTGATCATGGGCGAACACCACACGATCGTCCGGGCGAGCTACGTGGGCGGGCGTTCGCGGAACCTTTCGCCGGAGGGGCGGGAGCGGGTGCGGGAGGCAGACCGGGATTACGAGCATGCGCTGATGGACGTGGTGAAGTGGGGGGTGGACGAGGGGGTGTTCATCCCGCGGGATGCGCGGCTGGTGGCGTACACGCTGATGTTCGCGACGAACAACAACTTCTCGTGGCGGCGGCCGGGCGGGCCGCTGACGTTCGAGTACATCCTGGCGGAGGTGCCGGCGATGCTGCTGAACACGGTGCTCGTGGAGCCGCGGGTGTTCGCGCCGCACGGGCCGCACCCGCTGCCCCCGGTCATCGACCCGGGCGAGGTGTAGTCAGCGGCCGCGGTCGGCCTCTTCGAACAGCAGCAGCCGGCCGCGGACCTTCTCCTGGAGCCGATCGAAGTCGTCGCGGCCGAGGGCGAGGGCGGTTTCGCGGGCGGCAAGCCGTTCGAGCCGGGCGTACTGGGCATCGCTCATGGCGTGCTCGGCCTCCCAGGCGCGCCAGTTCGAGCCGCGAATGCGGACCCAGTCGTCGAGGAGGGGCCTGAGGCCGGCGAGGGCGTCGACGTAGCGGGCGCGGGCGTTGCGGGCGCCTTCGCGGACCTGCGGGTCGGCGGGGGCGGCGAACGCTGCATCGATGGCGGCCAGGAGGTCACGCATGAGGGGCGCCAGGATGGCGGCGGTGGTTTCGAAGTACTCGAGCTCGCGGTCGTACGCGTCGAGCAGGGCGTCGATTTCGCGGGCGATGGCGTCGCTGACGGGTTCGGGCATGGCGTCAGTATGGCAGAGGGGCGGGCCGGCCGCGGGTCAGCCGGCGCGGACCTGCGGATCGATGCGGTAGCGGCGGAGACCGGGGAGGCGGGCGGCGACGATGGCGACGACCGCGAGGGTGCCGATGCCGCCGGAGACGACGGCGAAGGTGGCATTCGTGAGGCCGGCGACGAGGCCGGATTCGACCGCGCCGAGCTGGTTGGAGGCGCCGATGAACAGCATGTTGACGCTGGAGACGCGGCCGCGGAGGTCATCCGGGGTGGCGAGCTGGATGATCGTCTGGCGGAGGACGACGGAGACCTGGTCGGCCATGCCGATGGCGGCGTAGGTGGCGACGGAGAGATAGAAGTTGCGGGAGAGGCCGAAGAGGATGGTGCCGAGACCGAAGAGGGCGACGGTGACGAGGAGGACGCGGCCGGCGGGCCGGATGGGCGGGAGGAAAATGAGGCAAACGGACATGAGGAGCGCGCCGGCTTCGAGGGAGGCGGCGAGGATGCCGTAGCCGACGCCGCCGACGCCGAGGATGTCGGTAGCGTAGATGGGGAGGAGGGCCTGGGCGCCGCCGAAGATGACGGCGAACATGTCGAGCGTCATCGCGCCGACGATGGGCTGGCGGCGGATGACGAATTCGAGGCCTTCGCGGATGGCGGCGAGCGAGACGGCGCGGCGGGGCCCGGCGACCGGGCGGGGGCGCAGGAGCGCGGTGAGGCCGATCGCGAGCAGGACGAGAACGGCGTGGACGGCGTAGGCGGCTTCGACGCCGGCGAGCGCGATGCAGAGGCCGGCGAGCGCAGGGCCGGTGACGAAGCCGAGCGACTGGATGGTGGAGCTCACGACGATGGCGTTGGGGAACGTCTCGGGGGTGACGAGCTGAGGCAGGAGGGCCTGCCGGGCGGGGTTTTCGAACGCCGCAGCGACGGCGACGCAGAGGACGAGGGCGTAGATGAGCGGCGCGCTCACGGCGCCGCCGGCGGTCGCCGCGAAGAGCGTCGCGGAAGCCGCGGCGGGCACGGCGAGGGCCGCCATGACGATGACTTTGCGGTTGCGCGAATCGGCGACGGCGCCGCCGACGAGGGTGAGGCCGAGGGAGGGGAGGAACCGGGCGAGGCCGATGAAGGCGAGCTGGAACGCGGAGCCGGTGAGCTGGTAGACGTGGTAGAGGATGGCGGCGTTGAGGAGCGTCATCGCCACGGCGGCGGCGAGACGGGCGGCGGCGTACGCCGCGAACGACGGCTGGCGGAGCGCGGCGAGGGGGTCGTGGGTCACGGGGCGGGGGTCGGCGCGGGGCCGGCGGCCTCGTCGATGGCGTCGGCGGCCTTGCGGAAGAGTTCGACGCCGGTTTCGAACGTGCGGGGGAGGAAGGCGAGGGTGAGGGGCGCGGCATCGAGGAGGGCGCGGGCGGTGCGGGAGCCCTGGATGTCGTCGCGGAGGTCGGGGCTCGGGTAGCGAACGATGACGATGAGGATGGCCTGGGCGACGAGGGCCGCCTTGAGGAAGCCGAAGAGACCGCCGGCGAGGCGGTCGAGGCCGCCGAGGTTGAGCATCTCGGCGGTGCGCTTGAGGAGGTGGGCGGCGACGTTCCCGCCGATGATGACGCCGGCCATGATGGCGAGGAAGGAGACGACCGCGGAGAGGTCTTCGTTGTCGATGATGGGGTCGACCTTGGGGAACATGCGGGAGTAGAGGGCGCCGGCCAGGGGGATCGCGAGGATGACGGAGACGAGAATGACGAGCTCGCGGATGAAGCCGTTGGCGTAGCCGCGCCAGGCGGAGAGGGCGATGGCGGCGAAGAGGAGGAGGTCGAGCCAGTTCACGCCAGCGTATGGTCGGCGACGGGGGCCAAATGCGCCAAGGCGCACAGGCGGGCGGCGGGGTAGGATGTGGACATGGAACGGCTGCTGCTGGAGATTTTGTGCTGCCCCGTCTGCCGGGGCGAGCTGGAGCTGCGGGACGCGGAGGAGGCGGAGGGGGAGATCGTGGCGGGGACGCTCGTCTGCCTCGGGTGCGGGGAGCGCTACCCGATCACGGACGGCATCCCGAACATGCTGCCGCCGGACCAGCGGCATGGCGGCTGAGGAGATGAGCGGGGCGCCCGGCGCGGAGGCCTGCGACCATGAGGAGGCGCGGGAGCCGCTGCTGACGGTCGGCGGGCCGGCGCTGCTGTGGCGGGGTGCCGCGCTCGGCGGCCTCGCGGCGGTGCTGGCCGCGGGCGCGGTGAAGCTGGTGAAGGCGTCGGTGCTGCTGGCGCCCGGGGCGGCCGTGCTGGGGCTGGGGGCGGTGCTGGCCGGCTGGGCGGCGCTGGTGCACCTGACCGGCGGCGAGCGGTTCGACGACGGCGGCTGCGACTGAGCTGCGCCCGGGCGGCGCGGCGCCGGGTGCGCGGGCGCATGGAAACGGCCCCGGTCGATGACCGGGGCCGTGCTGCCGGTTCCCCTCAGCGGGTGATCAGTCGTTGGAGACGGCCTGGCCTTCGACGACGCCCTGCGGCGTGATCTTGATCGAGCGGGCGCGGGCCTCGGGCTTCTTGGGAAGGACGAGGCGGAGCATGCCGTGCTCGAAGCTGGCGCTGGCCTTCTCGGCGTCGACGGTGGGCGGGAGGCGGAGCTGCCGCTGGAAGCTGCCGTAGCGGATTTCGCGGCGGAGGTAGTTCTCCTCGTTCGCCTCCTCCTTGTGGCTGAACTCGCCCTTGATGGTCAGGACGTCGTCTTCGACGGAGATGTCGACGTCCTTCGGGTCGACGCCGGGGACGGCGGCCTTGATGACGAAGGAATCGGGCTGCTCGATGACGTCGAGGGCGAGGCTGATGGGGCCGAGGTCTTCACTGCCGTTGCGGAAGGCCGGGAAGCGGCCGAAGGACTGCTCGAAGAGGCGGTCCATGAGGTTCCGCATGGCGGTGATTTCCGCGGCGGGATCCCAGCGAGTGAGCGCGTTGGCCATCGGTGCACCTCCTTGGCTGTCGTGGTTTCGACCTTATTCTGGAAAGCCCGCACCACGCTGTCAAGAGGTTTGAGCCCGGCGTTATCAGACTTTTCGTCAAAATCTTGCAAAGGCGGGCGCCGCGCGGTATGCTCAGGGGCATGGCGAAGGACTTCTATGAGGTGCTCGGCGTCAGCCGGACCGCCACGGAGAAGGAGATCAAGGCGGCCTACCGGAAGCTCGCCCGGAAGTACCACCCGGACGTGAACCCGGGGGACAAGGCGGCCGAAGCGCGCTTCAAGGAGATCAACCAGGCGTTCGAGGTCCTCTCGGACCCGGAGAAGCGGAAGAAGTACGACCGCTGGGGCGACCAGTGGGAGCTGGCCGACCAGTTCGAGGCGGCGGGGGCGCGGCCGGGCGGCAGCCCGTTCGGGCGGACCGGCGGCGCGCCGTTCGGCCGGGAGAACGGGGGCGGCGACCCGTTCGGCGATTTCGGGTCGATCTTCGAGACACTGTTCCGGCGGGAGCGGGGCGGGCCGCGGGGCGCGGGCGCCAACCGCCGCGGGCAGGATGTCGAGACGCCGGTAGAAATCAGCCTCGAGGAGGCGTTCCACGGGACGACGCGGACGCTGAACCTGCAGACGCCGGAGGTCTGCCGCACGTGCGGCGGGACCGGGGAGATCGCGGGCGCGCTCTGCCACGCCTGCGAAGGCATGGGCACGGCGATGAAGCTGCGGCGGCTCGAAGTGCGCATCCCGCCCGGCGTGAAGACGGGCTCGCGGGTGCGGATCGCGGGCGAAGGCCGGCCGGGTATCGGCAGCGGCGCGCCGGGCGACCTCTACCTGCTGGTGACGGTGCTGCCGCATGCGCGCTTCGAGCGGAAGGGCGACGACCTCTACGAGGAGGTCGACGTGCCGGTCATCGATGCCGTCCTCGGCGGCGAGGTGACGGTGCCGACGATCGACGGGCGGGTGGCGCTGCGCATCCCGGAGCTGACGCAGAACGGGAAGCAGTTCCGGCTCTCGGGGAAAGGGATGCCGGTGCTCGGCCAGGCGGGCAAGCGGGGCGACCTGTACGTGAAGGTGCGGGCCGTGCTGCCGGACCGGCTGAGCGCGGAAGAGCGGAAGCACTGGGAGGCGCTGCGGGAGCTGCGCGGCGCCGGGGTTCGCCCCTGAGGGAAGGAGGTGACCGATGACGCAGGACGAGAAGAACGGCACGGGCCTCCCGATCGACGATGACGAGCCGATGTACGTCATCTCCATCGCGGCGCGGCTGGTGGGGATGCACCAGCAGACGCTGCGGTACTACGAGAAGGTTGGCCTCATCCGCCCGAAGCGGACGGGCGGGAACATCCGGATGTATTCGAACGCGGACATCCAGCGGATCCGGACGGCGCAGCGGCTGATCGATGAGCTGGGCGTGAATCTCGCAGGGGTGGACATCATCCTGCGGATGAACGAGCAGATTCGGCGGCTGCAGGCCGAGCTGGAAGCGACGCGGGCGGAGCTGGACCGGCTGCGGGCGACGCGGCTGCCGGCACCGTACCGGAACGGGCCCGCCTCCTAGGCGGAGCCAGCGATTGGCGGGCGTGGAACCAGGGAACACGACGAGCGGCGCCCGGCACCCTGGGCAATCGAGCGAACGAGGAGTAACGAAAGATGATGCGACAGGACAGGTTCACGGAGCAGGCGCAGGAGGTGCTGGCGGCCTCGCAGGAGCTGGTGCGGCAGAAGCGGAACAGCCAGTGGTCGGTGCCCCACGTCCTCTGGGCGCTGGTGAACCACAAGGGCGGGCTGGCGGAGCAGGTGCTGCAGAAGCTGAACGTGGATACGCGCCGGCTGAAGGAGCGGGTCGCGCGGGCGGTCGATGCGCTGCCGACGCTGGCCTACGACGTGGTGCAGATTTACACGACGCCGGAAGTCGTGCGGATGCTGGAGGTGGCGAACGCCGAGGCGGAGCGGCTGAAGGATGAGTACGTGGGCGTGGAGCACCTGCTCATCGCCATCGCCGACAACGAAGAGAGCGGCGCGACCCGGCTGCTCGCGGAGTTCGGCGTCACGAAGGAAGGCATCTACCGGGCGCTGCAGGATATCCGGGGGAAGCAGCGGGTGACGAGCCAGACGGCGGAGAGCCGCTACCAATCGCTGGAGAAGTACTCGACGGACCTGACGGAGCTGGCGCGGCAGGGGAAGCTGGACCCGGTCATCGGCCGGGAGGCGGAGATCCGCCGGGTGATGCAGATCCTCAACCGGCGGACGAAGAACAACCCGGTGATCATCGGCGAGGCGGGCGTCGGCAAGACGGCGATCGTCGAGGGGCTGGCGCAGCGGATCGTCGCCGGCGACGTGCCGGAGAACCTGCAGGGGAAGCGGCTGCTGGCGCTGGATATGGGCGCGCTGGTGGCGGGCTCGAAGTTCCGCGGCGAGTTCGAGGAGCGGCTGAAGGCCGTGATGGACGAGGTGAAGCAGGCCGAGGGGCAGGTGATCCTGTTCATCGATGAGCTGCATACCGTGATGGGCGCCGGCGGGGCGGAGGGCGCCATCGACGCCTCGAACCTGATGAAGCCGGCACTGGCCCGCGGCGAGCTGCACGTCATCGGCGCGACGACGCTCGATGAGTACCGCGAGCGGATCGAAAAGGACCCGGCGCTCGAGCGGCGGTTCGCGCCGGTCTACGTGGAGGAGCCGAGCATCGAGGACACGGTCGCAATCCTGAAGGGGCTGCGGCCGAAATACGAAGCGCACCACAAGGTGGAGATCACGGACGACGCGATCGAGGCGGCGGCGCGGCTCTCCGCGCGGTACATCACGGAGCGGCGGCTGCCGGACAAGGCGATCGACCTGATCGACGAAGCGGCGAGCAAGCACGTCATCGAAGCGCAGTCGCTGCCGGATGAGCTGCGCGACCTGCAGGAGCAGCTGGAGGAGCTGGCACTGGAGACGGAGGCGGCCGTCCAGCGGGAGGACTACGAAGCGGCGGCCCGGATCAAGCAGCGGATCCTGCAGCTGCAGGACGAGTACCAGCGGCGGAAGGCCGCGTGGGAAGCGGAGCACCCGGAGATGGACCGCCGCGTGACGGCCGAGGACATCGCGAAGCTCGTGGCGGAGATGACGGGCATCCCGGTCTCGAAGCTGGAGGAGACGGAGCAGGAGAAGCTGCTCCACATGGAGGAGTTCCTGCACCAGCGGGTCATCGGGCAGGACCGCGCCATCAAGGCGGTTTCGGATGCGATCCGCCGGGCGCGGGCCGGGCTGAAGGACCCGAAGCGGCCGATCGGTTCGTTCATCTTCCTCGGGCCGACGGGCGTCGGGAAGACGGAGCTGGCGAAGGCGCTGGCCGAATACCTCTTCGACACCGAGGACGCGATGGTGCGCATCGACATGTCGGAGTACCAGGAGCGGCACTCGGTGAGCCGGCTGATCGGCGCGCCGCCGGGCTACGTCGGCTACGAGGAGGGCGGCGCGCTGACGGAGGCGGTCCGGCGGCGGCCGTACCGGGTAATCCTGTTCGACGAGATCGAGAAGGCACACCCGGACGTGTTCAACACGCTGCTGCAGGTGCTGGACGACGGCCGGCTGACGGACGGCCAGGGCCGGACGGTGGACTTCCGGAACACGGTCATCATCATGACGAGCAACCTGGGCACGAGCGCGCAGGAGCGGGCGACGTTCGGGTTCACGGTGCGGTCGGATGAGATGAGCGAGCAGGAGATCCTGCAGGGCTCGGTGGAGAAGGCGCTGCGGGAGTTCTTCCGGCCGGAGTTCCTGAACCGGATCGACGAGATCATCGTGTTCGAGCCGCTGACGCAGGAGCAGCTGACGCAGATCGTGGACCTGCTGGCGAACGAGGTGCGGAAGCGCCTGGCGGAGCGGCGGATCGACTTCGAGCTGACGCCGGCGGCGAAGGCGGAGCTGGTGCGCGAGGGGTACGACCCGGTGTATGGCGCGCGGCCGCTGCGGCGGACGGTCCAGCGGCGGCTGGAGAACGAACTGGCGCGGCGGATCCTGGCCGGCGAGTTCCGCGAAGGGCAGAAGGTGGTCGTCGACTTCGCGGACGGCGAGTTCCGGTTCACGGCGGTCGAAGCGGCGCCGGCTGGCCCGGCCGGCCGCGGCAGCGACGGCGACGTCGTCGAGGGCGAAGTCATCGAAGCGGTCTGAGGCCGCCCGAGGTTCCCGGCATCGGCTGCAAGGAGGGGGTTCCCCGGGCGGGGAACCCCCTTTCACGATCGTCGGCGCGCGGAGACGCCGGGCGGCTACTGGACCGGGTAGGGCGGTTCGAAGAGCTTGCTGTCGACGCTCTTGGAGAAGTCCTTCAGCTCCATCTTGAGGCCGTCGCCCTCGACGAGGGTGACGACGGGGTCGCTCTTGGCGACGCAGAGGGTGGTGGTGCCGGGCTGGGTCTTGAGGGAGGTTTCCCAGCAGCGCGAATCGATGCCGTTGACCTTCCGGTCGGCGACTTTCTTGTAGGTGGCCTGGGTGTCGACGTCATCGGCGATGTCGCGCGGGTCGAGCATGTTGCCGCCCGTGCTGGACTTCGTGCAGGTGCCGGTCGTGCCGACTTTGAAGCAGGTGTAGGAATCCTTGCCATCGTAGATGAAGATGAACTGGTTGCCTTCGATGGAGCCGGCCGCGTACTGCTTCGGCGGGTCCTGGACCATCTTGAGTTCAGTCTGCTGACCATCGGTCGTCATGGCGTAGGTGGCGGTGTACTTGAGCTTCTGCATCTGCTCGGAGACTTTCTTGAGCTCGGCGGGCAGGTCATCGCTGCCGCCGCCGGAATCGGCGGCTTTGGTGGGGGTGGCGCCGGAGGCTTTCGTGGGGCTGGAGCCGGCAGGCGCGGTCGCGTCGCCGCTGCCGCCGGAGGGCGCGGTGGCGGATGCGCCGCCGCTGTCGTCTTTGCCGCTGCAGGCGGCGGCGAGGAGGGCGGCTGCGAGGCCGATGCTGAAGAAGGCGAGCGACGGCTTTTTGAGGGTTTCGAACATCGATGCTCCTTCGCGGCAGGGTGCCGCACGGTGATTGTCGGCGGCACCATGCAATGGAGAAGTCCCCGGGATGCAATCTTTCCGTTTCGCCGTGCGGCTGCGCGGCGGCGGGAGTTTCGAAGCCGGTTCGGGAGGCGTAGAGTTCGCGGCACACGAACTCCACGATGCGAGGGAACGGCGATGGTGAACGAGGCGCTGAACGAGAAGGTGCACGCGCTGCTGCTGGAGCAGATTGCGCGCGGGACGCAGCTGGGGACGCAGGTCTGCGCGTACCTGGGCGGCGAGAAGATCGTCGATACGTGGGCGGGGCAGATGGGGCCGCGCGACCCGCGGCCAGTGGGACCGGACACGCTGTTCAGCAGCTTTTCGACGACGAAAGGGGTGGCGGCGACGGCGCTCCACATCCTCGCTGACCGGGGCGTCATCGAGTACGAGCAGCCGGTGGCGCGCTACTGGGAAGCGTTCGGGCAGCAGGGGAAGGAGCGGGTGACGGTGGCGCAGGCGATGAGCCACCAGGCGGGGCTCCACGCGATGCCGATGACGCCGGAGGGGGCGGCGCCGCTGCTGGAGTGGGAGAACGGGCTGCGGTACATCGAGGAGGGAGTGCCCGCATGGGCGCCGGGGACGGCGACGGGCTACCACGCCATCACCTACGGGTGGATCGCCGGCGGCATCATCCAGCACGCGGACGGGCGGCACATCCAGCAGGTGCTGGCGGAGGAGATTGCGGCGCCGCTGGGGCTCGAAGGCGAAATGTACATCGGCATCCCGGAGGGGGTGGAAGACCGGCTCGCGACGCTGCTGACGGCGGAGGAGCAGGCGGCGGCCGCCGGCCAGGGCCAGCAGCAGGGCCGGGCGGCGATGTTCCAGGTGCCGCCGGACCACGACTTCTTCAAGGCGATGCCGCCGCGGCTGGGGTGGAACTTCAACGACATGCGGGTGCGGCGCGCCTGCCTGCCGGCGGCGAACGGGCACTTCACGGCGCGGGCGCTGGCGAAGATGTATGCGGCGCTGGCGAACGGCGGCGTCGTCGACGGGGTGCGGCTCGTCTCGAAGGAGCGCATCCCGCTGATGAGCGCGATCCAGGTGGAGGAGCCGGACCGGGTGATCATGATGCCGCTGCCGAAGAGCATCGGCTTCTTCAACGGCGGAAAGGTGGCGGGCCAGCACGGGGCGACGGGGCCGCGCAAGACGGCCTTCGGGCACCCGGGCGCGGGCGGGTCGATCGCGTTCGCGGACCCGGAGGTGGGGCTCGCCGTGGCGGTCACCATCAACAAGATGCAGTCGACGCTGCAGGCCGAGGGGCCGACGTTCGAGATTTGTGAGCTCATCCGGCAGGAGCTGGGCCTGAACGGCTGACTGGCCCGCGGCGCCGCGGGACGGCAGGATCGGGGGCATGGGGACGCGGCCGCTGACGCCGGCGGAGGTGGAGCTCGTGCTCGCAAAGGAGCGCGTGGTGCGCGTGGCGTTCTTCGGCGCCGACGGGCACTTCCTCGTGCCGATGTTCTACGCCTGGGCGGATGGCGTGCTCTGCGGGCTGACGACGCCCGGCCGCAAGGTGGAGATGGGGCGGGCGAACGGCCGGGTGGCGTTCCAGGTCGACAGCACGGCGACGACGGGGCCGTGGGAGTGGGCCTCGGTCTCGGGGCACGGGCAGTGGGTGGAGGTCGCGGACCCGCTGGAGTTCGGGGAGTTCGCGGCGGCGTTCTACCGGCGGCTGGCGGATGCGCCGGCCTGGGCCGTGACGGCGCTCGAGGAGCGGTTCGGCCAGCGCGGAGTGGTGGGCTGGCGAATCGTCCCGGAGGAGCTTTCGGGGCGGGCGCACGGCCCGGAGGAGGACGAGGGGTAGGCGGACGGGCCCCTACACCGGCAGCCAGTAGAGCTGCTTGCCGCGCATGACCTTGGCGAGGCGGCCGAGCTCGAAGAGGTATTCGAGGTGGGCAAGGGTTTCGCCGACCGCGGCGCGCTGCATCCAGGGTTCGAACTCTTCGAGCTTGCCGGTGGCCCACTTCACGCGGCCGGCGACCTCCCACGCGGTGGAGCCGCCGCGGTCGACGCAGGCGAGCATCTCGTCGAGCCGGATTTCGTGGTGGTCTTTGATCTCGCGGATGCGCTTCTGGAGGTCGGTGATTTCGAACTCGTGGGCCGGGAGGACGAGCTTCACGTCGAGGTCGACGAGGGCTTCGAGGGAGCGCATGTAGTCGCCGAGGGGGCTGCCGTGGGTCTGGGCGTGGATGGACACGTTGGGGGTGATGGTGGGGAGGATGTGGTCGCCGGTGAGGAGGATTTTGCGGTTGGGTTCGTAGAGGCAGACGTGGCCGGGGGAGTGGCCGGGGGTCCAGATGACTTCGAAGTCGAAGTCGCCGACTTTGAAGGTTTCGCCGCCCTTGAGCTGGGTATCGGGCGGGACGGCGGCGACGGCGCCGAGCATGCCCATGGAGCCCTGCGCCATCTGGGGGGTGGCCATGGGCGGGACGCCGTTCATCTCCATGAAGCGGGCCATCTCATCGGTGAGGGCGCGGGGCGCGAAGTAGCGGGTGGCGATGACCTCGGCGTCCTTTTCGTGGACGGCGACGTCGCAGGAGGAGAGCTGCTTGAGGCGGCCGGCCATGCCGTAGTGGTCGGGGTGGATGTGGGTGATGACGAGGCGCTGGATGTCGGAGGGATGGCTGCCGTGCTCGCGCATCCCTTCTTCGAGCGCCTGGTAGGCGGAATCGGTATTCCAGCCGCAATCGACGAGGACGACATCACCGCCGTCCTTCAGGAGGTAGGGGAGGACGTAGGGGAGGCCCTTCGTGACGCGGGGGTGCTCCTGGAGCTGGCGGCGGAGGGCCTTCGCGTCCTCGATGGTGAACTGCGGGAAGGGGGTGAGGAGCTGGTAGATGCCGTCGATGATGCGCATGCGGGTGCCCCGGGGGTGCTCGCCGCCCGGCGGGTCGGCGGCGAGGTCATCCTACGCAGGTGATTCGCGCGAGGCAAAAGGATGGGGGCGGCTCAATCGAAGCGGCGGGCGACGCGGCCGGGGTTGATGAAGCGGGTCAGGAGGAAGCTGACGATGCTGATGAGGATGGCGCCGAAGAAGGCGCTCCAGAAGCCGTCGATGGCGAAGGCGATGCCGTCGAATTTGCCGGCGATCCAGGCGGTGAGGGCGAGGAGGGCGGTATTGATGAGGATGAGGAGGAGGCCGAGCGAGAGGACGATGCCGGGGAGCGCGCTGATGACGAGGAGCGGCTTCAAGTAGGCGTTCAGGAGGCCGAGGATGAGGGCGACGGCGAGCGTGCTGCCGAAGCCCTCGAGCCGGATGCCGGGAACGAGGGCGGCAGCGACCCAGACGGCGGCGGCGGTGACGAGCCAGCGGACGATGAAGGCGGCGATGCGGCCGGCGGTGGAGGGCTCGCGGCTGGAGCTGCCGACGACGACGAAGGTGGTGGGCATGGGGGTAGTAGAGCACAGGCGGGGAGTTTTTGGGAGAGGCTGACACCTTTCGGCCGGGCGGCCCGATGTATCCTGTGAGGCCGGCCGCGGGCCGGCTCCAGGTTCGGCCGATGGTGGGCCGGTGGGACGATGGCTGACGAGATCGGAGACCGCATCGAAGCCGCGCTCAGCGGGAGCGCCCCGGCAGACCGCGAGACGGCGGAGCTCGCCGCGCTGGCGCGCGCCGTGAGCGGGTTGCGCGTGCCCGGCCCGGACCGGGAGGCGATGGACCGGATGCGGGCGCGGTTCGAGGAGCGGACGCGGCGGCGGCGCGGCCCGCTCGCCTGGCTGCTCGGCTGGGCGGGCATCGGGAGCGAGCGGCGGCCGCTCGTGCAGCGGCTCGCGGCGGGGGCGGTGCTGCTCGCCGCCGCGGCTGGCGGCGCGACGGCGGCGGGGGTGGATACGCCGGCGGCCATCCGCGGCGCGGGGGAGTTCGTGGTGAACGCGGTGCGGAACCTGTCGCCGCGGGAGGGCGGCGGCGGGAGCGGGGCGGGAGCGGCGACGCCGACTGCGACCGCGACACCCACGCCGGGCGGCGCTTCGCCGACCCCGGCCACGCCGACCCCGGCCACGCCGACCCCGGCGACGACGCCAGCACCAACCGGGACGGCGGCTCCGACGGCGACGGCCGGGCCAGCGGGCTCGCCGACGCCGGACGACGACGATGACGACGACCCGGAACCCGACCTGGACGAGGATGACTGAGTGACGGCGCTCGCGCTGCGCTGGGGCGGCCTCGGGCTGGCGCTCGCGTCGGCGCCGCGGCGGGCGGAGGCGGACGATGCCGCGCCCGACGGCAGCGCTTCGGCCGGGCTGATCGAACGGCTGCGGCGGCGGGAGCCGGGCGCGTGGCGGGTGCTCTTCGAGCAGGAGATGCCGGCCATCTACCGGTACGCGTATTCGCGGGTGCCCTCGGCGGAGGACGCGGAGGACCTGGCGTCGCTCATCTTCGAGCAGGCGTGGCGGAGCGCGGAGCACCTGGAGGACCGCGGGCTGCCGCCGCGGGCCTGGCTGTTCGGGATTGCGCGGCACGTGGTGACGGAGCACCGGCGGCGGCTGTTCCGGGCGCCGCCGGCGGTGGCGCTGGAGGCGTTCGATACCCCGGATGCGGGGCTCGAAGGGCACGCGGAGCAGGTGGCGCTGGCGAAGGCGGTGGCGCAGCTGCCCCGGGCGGATGGCGAGGTGGTGACGCTGCGCTTCCTGCACGGGCTTTCGCTGGCCGAGACGGCGGCCGCGATGGGCGTGACGGTGGACGCGGTGAAGGCCCGCCAGGGGCGGGCCCTCAGGAAGCTGCGGGAGCTGCTGGGCGAGGAGTTCGCGCTGCGGTAGCGGCGGCGCGCCGGGTCAGGCGGCCTGGCCGCGGAGCATGGCGAGCATCGTCTGCTGGAACTTCACGCGCTTTTCGGGGTCGGTGATCTCGGCGCTGATCGCCTCGGCGAGGCGGGCGATGCCGTCGCGGGGGAAGTCCTGGCGGGTGTGGCCCATGGCGTCGAGGCAGTCGTCGATGATGATCTCGGCGAGGGGGCCGACGGCGGCCGCCACAGCAGCGTGGAGCGCCTGGAAGAACTGCGGCCCGGCCAGAGCGCGCGCGGCGGGCGCGAGCTGCTGGGGCTTTTCGAGGTCGACGAGGCCGGCGAGCTTGAGGCGGTAGAGGCGGCGCATCGCTTCGAAGTCGTCGACGCCGAGGGCTGCGGCGAGGGCGGCGGCGGTGCGGGCGCCATCGAGGAGGGCGATGACCTCCCAGTCGGCGGCGTCGATGGTGATGGTGGGCCCGGGGGCTTTGCGGGCGAGGCGGGGGACGACGTCCATGGAGGGGACGACGCGGCGGATGGCCTCGCGCTCGCTGGCGACGCGGGCGGCCTCGGCGAGGAGCTGGTCGAGGGTGCGGGTGATGGTGCGTTCGGGGGCTTCTTCGCCGGGGATGAAGCGGAAGTGGCCGTTGGGCCAGGTGACGAGGCGGGCGACGGCGGGTTCGCCCCAATCGCCAGCGGCCTCGGCATGGACGAGGTGGCCGCGGTGGAGGTAGATGTCGCCGAGGTCGAGGCCGGAGGAGAGCTCGAGGCGGCCGGTCTGACCCCCGGCGGCGAGCATCTTGAGCAGGTCGATGAGGGGAAGCTGGGCGAGGCTGCCGGTGAGTCCTTCAGGCATGGGTGTCCTCCCTGGGGCGCGGGCTGGGGCGGGCTACTGGCTGCGCTGGGCGATGACGTTCCAGCTGAGCCAGGAGCCGGGGTCGAGGGCGGTGCGGTTGACGAGCTGAGCGCGCTCGGAGCGGTGCTTCTGGAGGCGCTTCTGGGCGGCCGGGTCCTTTTTCCAGGCGGCGGTGACGACGTCGGCCGTCATGCGGACGATGGCCATGTCGACGGCGGGCTGGGCGATGACGAAGAGGACGGCATCGCCGATGTCCTGGGCGAGGAGGCGCCACGAGTCGTAGGTGAGGTCGATGCGGCTGGCCTGGAAGCCGGCGGCGTGCAGGGCGACGAAGGCGCGGCCGATTTCGCGGCCGATGGTGTTCATGGTGACGGTCGCGAGGACCGCGGGGTCGGAGCTCACGATGACGTCGCCGCGGTTATCGCAGAGGAAGGCGCCTTCGACGGCGGGAAGTGCGGTGAGTTGCTCGATCTCGCGCTCCATGGCTGCACCCCCTGGCGGGCCTCGTCAGGCGACGAACTCCTGGAACTCCTCCCGGAGACCGAACCGGTCGATGACGGCGGCGTGCCGTTCGCTGATGCCTTCGAGGGCGGCGCGGACGCGGGTTTCGAGGTCGGCGCGCTTGAGCTGGAAGGCGAGGCGGGAGACGGTATCGCCGAGGCAGTCTCCGAGGGCTTTGCTGAAATCTTCGGGCAGCGGGCCATGGAACTCGATGGTCCCGCCGGTGTATGCGAATTCGGCGGCGAAGGGATCGAGGAACGGGTAGGTAGCGGCGCGGTTGACGAGCGTCTCTTTGAAGGCGAGGGCGAAGCGGCCGGGCTTCGAGACGCCGTCGACGTACTGTTCGACGCGCTGGAGGACGTCGCTCCAGAAGGCGAGGAGGTCCTGGCGGTAGGATTCGGCCTGGGGCGCCTGGCGGGGGAGGCCGATGGCGGCCGGGGCGCTGGCTTCGATGTAGACGTTGAAGGTGCCGCCGGCGGAGTTGACGGCGGCGACGATGGCGTTGAGGGCGTCCTGGCCGGACATCATGGGGACGCGCGGGGCGGCGAAAACGGATTCGATCGGTTCGCCGTCCTGGAGGTAGATGACGCCCACGCCGGCGTCGCCGGTGACGTGGACTTCGACGTAGCCGGTGATGGCATCGGTGCGGAGCTTGGCGATCAGGCGGTCGAGGCTGGTGAAGGCGCTCGTGAGGTCTTTGTAGAGGGGGCGGCTGTCCATGAGCCGGTTGACGAGGAGGACGACATCCGGGAAGGCGGTCGAGACGGTGATGGTGCCGTCGCGGCCGGGGGCGCGCTCGGCGATGCTGCGGATGGCGGCGGGGCCGCTGACGAGGTCGGGCCCGGCGGAGACGACGCCGTTGAGGATTTCGCCTTCGGAGAGGATGAGGGTGCCGGTGTAGCCGGGGAAGGCGACCTCGACGTAGCCGGTGAGCTTGCGGGCCCGGCAATCTTCGAGGAGGGCATCGAAGGCCGTGAACGCGGTGTTGAGGTTGCTGTAGATGATGCGGTCGCGCGGGAACATCATGGCGGTCAACTCCTGGCGGGCGGCGTGGCGCCGAATCGGCGGATGACGGGCTGGAGGGCGGCGGCGATGGCCTGGCCCCGGCCCGGGGCGTGCGTGATGCAGAGGTAGGCGCCCTGCAGGGGAAGGATGGCGGCCTCGACGGGGCCGCCGGAGATGGCGGCCTGGAGGAAGCGGCTGCCGGCGAGCTGGCGGCCCATGCCGCGGAGGTCGCCGTCGGTCGGGAGGGCCTCGGCGCGGAGGGCGACGAAGCTGGCCAGGGCGGCGGCGCGGGCAGGGTCGGGCTCGTTGACGGCGGCGAGGGGCTGGCCCTCCGGGCCGCAGACGGTGACGCTGCGGACGCCTTCGACGTGGCGGACGGCCTGGGCGATGCGGCTGGCGGTTTCGCGGCTGAGCGGTTCGGCGGGCTGCATGGCCGGTCACCTTCCCTCGTTCGGCTGGGCGCGGCCTCAGGCGGCCTGCTGGCGGCGCTGGCGGAGCCGCTCGATGGCCGCGCGGAGGCTCGTCTGCATGCGGCGGAGCGACTCGGCGAGGCGGCCGATTTCGTTGTCGGATTCGACGTCGATGCGGGCATCGAGTTCGCCGAGGGAGATGCGGTCGGCGACTTCGGCGAGGTGGCGGACCGGCCGCGTGATGCTCATCGAGATGACGACGGCGAGGAGGAGCGCCAGGGCGACGCCGGCGACGGCCGCGCCGCCGAACATGTAGAACTGCTGGCGGGCGTCGGCGGCGCGCTGGTCGAATTCGCGGTTGAGGGTCTCCTGGGCGGCGGCGAGGAGCTGGTTGGAGGTGTCGATGGCGCTGCCGCCCATGTAGAAGAAGCCCTCGGCGGCGGTGTTGGAGAGGTTGCCGCTGACGAGGACCTGGTTGCGGGTCATGTCGAAGAACGTGGAGCGGGCGGTGCCGGCGCGGCGGACGGCGGGGTCGAGGGTCTCGTTGAAGGTGCGGTTCTCGCTCATGGCCACCTGGAGCTGGCGGTCGAGGCTCTCGGCGTACTCGCTGGCGATGGCGAGCTGGGCGGAGAGGAACATCTTCTGGGCGTCGGTGGCCGTCAGGTTCGCGCGGGTGAGGAGCGTTTCGGTGCCGGTCGCGCGGATGAGGGAGAGCGATTCCGTCAGCCGCGGGAGCGATTCGGTGAGGGCGGCGATGACGGCGCGGGTATCGAGGTCCGGGTCGAGGACGAGTTCGGAGCGGGTGGCGACGGTCGAGAGGAGGGGGAAGATGCCCTCCTGGATGAGGCGGGTGTGGGCCGCGTTGGCGGTCTCGGCCGAGCTGGTGGATTCCTTGACGGTCGTCCATTCCTTGTTGAGGAAGGCGACGAGATCCTTCGTGCCGAAGCGGCCGCCGTAGCGGGAGTCCATCTCGTTGATGGCGGCGAGGGCGTTCTCGGCGGCGCGCTCGGACTGCTTCATGGTTTCGACGGAGTTGACGTCGCCGGCGAGGACGCGGAGGGCGAGGCCGCGGTGGAGCTGGACTTCGCGGAGGAAGGGGATGACGGTGGAGATGTACTCGAGGCCGTCGCGCTCTTTTTCGGCCTGCTGCTGGGTCTCGCGCTGGGCGAAGAACTGGACGGCGAGCAGGGCGAGGATGGGAACCGCCATGACGGCCACGATGAGGCCGAGCTTGTTGGCGATGTTCATGTTGCTGATGGCCGAGAAGCCGGGCAGGTGCGGACGACGCATGGTGCTCTCCATCGAGTCCCCAATCCTGGGGGCGTGATCGGGAATGCGATCGGGGAGACGGCCGCTCAGGGGGATGCGGCGATCCCTTCTCGTTTCCAAGTTCGACTCGGTTCTTCCACGCAAAAGGGGATCCCGGGTAGCTGTTCGCGGCGGCGCGGCGCAGGAGGGGGCGGCGAGGTTGCCGGCGGGTTACGGCGCGGACGGCGCGCGAAACCGGGAAGCCGGGAGCGCGGGTGGGGTACACTCTGGGGCCGCCGGGGCGGGGCAGACCCCCGGCGCGCATGCGAGGAGGCGACGATGGATTTCCGGCTCTCCCCCGAGACCGAGGCCTGGCGGCAGGAGCTGCGGGCATTCCTGAAGGCGGAGCTGCCGCCGGACTTCGAGGGCGACGACGACTTCTTCGATGCGGAGGCGGCGATCCCGTTCGCGCGGGCGTTCATGCGGAAGCTGGGCGCGCGGCGGTGGCTGGCGCCGGCCTGGCCGGAGCGGTACGGCGGGATGGGCGCGACCGCCATCGAGCAGTTCATCCTCAACGAGGAGCTGGCGTACCACCGCGCGCCGGCGGGCGGACGGCTGTTCACGATCGGGATCGTGGGGCCGACGCTGCTCGTCCACGGGACGGAGGAGCAGAAAGCGGAGTTCCTCCCGAAGATGGCCTCGGGCGAGGAGTGGTACTGCCAGGGCTTCAGCGAGCCGGAGAGCGGCTCGGACCTCGCGAGCCTCCAGACACGCGCGGTGCGGGAGGGCGACGATTACGTCATCAACGGGCAGAAAGTCTGGGCTTCGAATGCGCACGCAGCGGACCGGATGCTGCTGCTGGCGCGGACGGACCCGGAGCGGCCGAAGCACAAGGGGATCAGCGCGTTCCTCGTGGACATGCGGTCGCCGGGCATCACGGTGCAGGGCATCGACAACATGGCGTACCGGCACGACTTCAACCGGGTGTTCTTCGAGGACGTCCGGGTGCCGGCGAAGAACCTGCTTGGCGGGGAGCACAACGGCTGGTACGTGGCGACGACGACGCTCGATTTCGAACGGTCGAACATCGCAGCGATCTCGGGGGCGCGGCGGACGGTGCACGACCTCGTGCGGTGGGCGAAGGAGCGGCACCCGGGAGGCCGGCCGTGGGACCGGCCGGCGGTCCGGGCGAAGCTGGCGGACCTCGTCGTGAAGGCGGAGGTGGGGCGGCTGGTCGCCTTCCGGACGGCCTGGCTGCAGGCGAAGGGAGAGGTGCCGAACTACGAAGCGAGCATCGGCAAGATCTGGATGGCGATGCTCGGCGTGGAGGTGGCGAACGCCGGGCTGGGGCTGCTCGGGGCCTACGGGGCGCTGAAGCCGGGTTCGCCGTGGGCGCAGCTGCGGGGCCGGGTCGCGACGAGCTACCTGCTGGCGGTGGCCGGCCCGGTGGGCGGCGGGACGGCGGAGATTCAGCGGAACATCATCGCGCAGCGGGGGCTCGGGCTGCCGCGGGGGTGAGGGGGGCGGCGGGAGGCGGGAAGCGGGAACCGGGAGGCGGGAAGCGGGAGCCGGGAACCGGGAGGCGGGAAGCGGGAGGCGGGAGACGGGAACCGGGAGACGGGAGACGGGAGACGGGAGACGGGAGACGGGAGACGGGAGACGGGAGAGAGGATAACCTCCAACCTCCAACCTCCAACCTCCAACCTCCTCCCTAGCCCTCCCGGCGGTACTCCTCGACCATGCGGCGGCGGCGTTCGAGGACATCGGCGAGGGTTTCGCCGAGGGCGGATTCGAGGCGGGCGATGCGCTCGCGGTCGCGGTCGGCCCAGCGGAGGAGGTAGCGCTCGAGGGTGACCGGTTCGCCGGCGAGGCGGCCGGCGCGGGCGAGGTGGCGAGGTTCGAGCGAGCGGACGATGGCGAGGGTGGACTGCCGGTGGAGGGCGAAATCGGCGAGCAGGTGCTCTTTGCGGTCGCGGCTGCGGTGGCGTTCGCGGAGCCAGGCCGCGCGGTCGAGTTCGTGCAGCTCGGGTGCGGGTTCGGCGAGGAGCCGTTCGAGGCCCGGCCGGAGGGCGAGCACCTCCTCATCGCGGAACCAGGCAAGCCAGAGGCGGGGCGACCAGCCCTCCCGGTCGAGGTCGTCGAGCCGGTCGTCGCCGGCCTCGGCGACGAGGTGGGCGAGCACCGTGGGGGTGCTGGCGAGGGCGGCGAGGGCATCGGCGACGGGCGGCGGGAGGCTCATGAGGAGAGGGTAGCAGGAACGGGAGCGGGCGCCGGGCTAGACTGTTCGGTATGGACGAAGGGTTTCGAACGGACGCGCCCCGGGCGTTCCGCGTCGCCGGCGACGGGGTGGAGCTGCAGGCGTACGAGTGGCCCGGCGAGGGGCCGACGGTGTTCTTCGCGCACGCGACGGGCTTCCACGCGCGCTGCTGGGACGCGGTCATCCGGCGGCTGCCGCGAATCCGGGCCGTCGCCGTCGACATGCGGGGCCACGGGCTGAGCGACCGGCCGGAGCCGCCCTACCGGTGGTCGCACTTCGGGCGCGACGTGGCGGCGGCGGCGCGGGCGCTCGGGCTCGAGGGCGCGCTCGGCGTCGGGCATTCGAAGGGCGGCCACGCGCTGGTGCGGGCGGCGGCGCTCGAGCGGGGCGCGTTCGGCGCGCTGCTGCTGGTGGACCCGGTCATCGGGCCGCGCGGCTTCCGGCGGGAGATGGCGGAGGATGAGCACTTCGCAGCCCGGCGGCGGAACGAATGGGCCTCACCGGAGGAGATGTTCGAGCGGTTCCGCGGGCGGGAGCCGTTTTCGCGGTGGGACCCGGAGGTGCTGCGCGACTACTGCGCGTACGGGCTCGTGCCGAACCCGGCGGGCGAGGGGTACGTGCTGGCCTGCCCGCCGCGGATCGAGGCGGCGGTGTATGCAGGCGCGTATGCGGACCCGGAGGGTGACGACGTGTACCTCGCCATCGAAGCGGTGCGGGTGCCGGTCCGGGTGCTGCGGGCGCGGCAGCGGGCGGAGGATGCGCCGATGGACATGAGCGGTTCGCCGACGGCGCCGGACCTCGCGCGGCACTTCGCGCAGGGAGAGGATGTGCCGGTGCCGCAGTATTCGCATTTCATCCCGATGGAGGACCCGGGGTTCGTGGCGGCGCAGGTGCGGGAAATGCTCGCGAAGCTGGCGTAACCCGGCGGGGGCGGCCCGGATGGCGCGGGGAGGCTACAATCCGGGCGTGACCGAGCTTTCTGTGGTGATCAGCGGGACGGGCCGGATGGGCCGGCAGGTGGCCGCGGCGGTGCTCGCCGAGCCGGGGATGACGCCGGCGGCGTACATCGACGGGCTTTCGGAACGGGGCGCGATGGACGGCATCCCGGTGTTCCGGGAGGCCGGCGCGGGGCTCGATGAGGCGAAGCCGCACGTCGTGGTCGATTTCACGAACGCGGCGTGGACGCCGGTCATCGCGAAGGCGGCGCTGGAGCGGGGCATCCCGATGGTGATCGGGACGACGGGGCTGCCGGCGGAGTTCATGGGGTGGCTGGAGCGGGAAGCGGCGGCGCGGGGCGTGGGCGTGGTGGTGGCGGCGAACTTCGCCATCAGCGCGGTCCTGATGATGCACTTCGCGAAGCAGGCGGCGCGCTTCTTCGATTCGGCGGAGATCATCGAGCTGCACCACGACGGGAAGGTGGACAGCCCCTCGGGCACGGCGAAGGCGACGGCGGAGGGGATGGTGGCGGCGCGGGGGCGGCCGTTCGAACACCGGGTGCCGGAGACGGAGACCGTCCCCGGCGCGCGGGGGGCGGAGCTGGGCGGGGTGGCGATCCACGCCGTGCGGCTGCCGGGGCTGGTCGCGCACCAGGAGGTCATCTTCGGGGGCCTGGGGCAGGTGCTGACCATCCGGCAGGACAGCCTCGGGCGCGATTCGTTCATGCCGGGCGTGCTGCTGGCGATCCGCGAGGTGGTGGGGCGGAAGGGCCTGGTGGTGGGGCTGGAGCGGCTGCTCGGGCTCGAATGACGGTCAGACCCCGGGCGGGCCGCGGTGGCCGTACGCCTCGGCGGTGTGCAGGCCGAGGCGTTCGCGGGCGAGGGCGGACTGGCGGGCGTTGAAGCGGCGGCGGAGGACGGCGACGACGCGGGCGACCTCCCGGCAGGCCGGGTCCTCGGGGCTGGCGCAGAAGCGGAGCCGGATGATCCAGCCGCCGAAGGGGTCGGCGTCGACCGTCACGAGTTCGGCCGGGACGGCGAGGGCCGCGGTGCCATCGGGGCCGCGCAGTTCGAGGACGAGGTCGTGGACGGCCGCGGGGCGCCGGTCCGCGAGGAGCGCGGCGCCGCGGACGGAGATATCGAGCAGCGAGCCGGCAGCCACGGGGCGGCCGGCCGCGAGCAGCCGGTAAGGCAGGCTGGCCGGGATGCGCGCGACCGCGCGCCGGGCCGCGCCGTCGGAGCGTTCCATATCGACATGATCGTCAGCGAAACTCCCGGGCTGAAGGTCCGGGGCGTCAGTTCACCTGCCGCTCGCGGCCCTGCCAGTAGGGGGCCCGGAGTTCGCGTTTGAGGATCTTGCCGGAGGGGTTCCGGGGGAGCGCCTCGGCGAAGTCGATGGACTTCGGCACCTTGTAGCCGGCGATGCGTTCGCGGGCGAAGGCGATGAGCTCCTCAGGCGTGACCTCGGCGCCGGGCTTCTTGACGACGATGGCTTTCACGGCTTCGCCCCACTTTTCATCGGGGACGCCGATGACGGCGACGTCGGCGACGGCGGGATGGCCGAAGAGGGCGGATTCGACCTCGGCCGGGTACACGTTCTCGCCGCCGGAGACGATCATGTCCTTCACCCGGTCGTGGATGTAGAGGTAGCCGTCTTCGTCGAGGTAGCCCGCGTCGCCGGTGTAGAACCAGCCGTTGCGGATGGCTTTCGCGGTTTCTTCGGGGAGGTTCCAGTAGCCCTTCATCACCTGCTTCGTGCGGCAGATGATTTCGCCGACCTGGCCGACGGGGACGTCGTTGCCCTCGGCATCGACGACGCGGATTTCGACGCCGGCGATGGGGCGGCCGCAGGAGCGCATGCGCTTGTTGCCGTTCGGGTCGTGGTCCTCGGGCGGGAGGTAGGTGACGGCGCCGGTGGTCTCGGTGAGGCCGTAGAGCTGGGCGAAATCGCACTTGAAGGTGGCGATGGAGTTCCGGAGGAGGTCGAGCGGGATGGGCGACGCGCCGTAGGCGATGAACTTGAGGGTGGAGAAGTCGGTCTCCTGCACGCCGGGCGTCTGGAGGAGGAAGAGGAGGACGGCGGGGACGAAGAGGGCGCGGGTGACGCCGTACTGGGGGATGACCTTCAGGATCTCGGGCGGGATGACGTCGCGGAGGATGATGTCCTTCGCGCCGGCGTAGAGGCCGACGATGCCCCAGCCGCTGCCGGCGATGTGGAAGAGCGGCATGCAGACGAGGTTGACGTCGTCGGTGGACCAGCGGGGGCCCCATTCGCGGGTGGCGCCGGGGAGGAGGGCGAAGAAGTTGCCGTTGGTGAGCTGGGCGCCTTTCGGGTGGCCGGTGGTGCCGGAGGTGTACATCTGGATGGCGACATCGTCCTCGGCGACGGGGACGCGGGGGTCCTCGGCGGGCTGGGCGTCGCGCCAGTCGGGGTAGTAGTCCCAGCCGTCGTGGGGCGCATCGATGGCGATGACCTTTTTCACGGTGCGGAGTTCGGGGAGCACCTTTTCGATGACGGGGAAGAAGTCCTGGCCGACGAAGACGACCTCGGCCATGGCGTCGTTGATGACGTAGGCGACTTCGGGCGGAGCGAGGCGCCAGTTGACGGCGACCATGACGTCGTTGGCCTTGGCGGCGCCGAAGAGGACTTCGAAGAAGCGGTCGGAGTTCTTATCGAGGTAGGCGATGCGGGCCTGGGGCTGGAGGCCGGCGGCGATGAGGCCGTTGGCGACGCGGGAGGCCCGCTCATCGAGCTCGCGGTAGGTGGTTTCGCGGCCCTGGTAGACGAGGGCGACGGCGTTGGGCCGCTCGGCGGCGTGGACGCGGGTGATATCGGCGAAGCTGGCGATGTCGATGTTCGCGGTCACGGCGGTGCTCCGGGGAAGCTGCTGGCACGCGATCCTGCCACCCTGCTGGCCGGTTAGCAAGGATACGCACGGCGAAACCGTCCGGGGCGCGGCGGGCCGCCCCGCGGGGAGGCGGGGCGGCCCGGGAGGAAGCGCGGGGGCCGTGAGGTCAGGCGCGGCGGCGGGCGAGGGCGAGGAGGCCGAGGCCGCTGCCGAGGGCGGCGAGGCCGGCGAGGGCGAGGAGCGCCCCGAGCGGCTCACCGCTGGCCGGGCCGGTGCCGGTGGCGGGCGGGCGGGGCGTCGGGCCGAGGATGCCGCCGCTCACGCTCGTCACGGAGGGGCTGGGCGTGGCCGGGGCCGGGGTGGCCGGGGCGGGCGACGGCGAGGGCGAGGGCGTGGCGGTCGGGTTCTCGATCGGCGCGGGCGGCGCCGGGGTCGCCGGCGGCGTCGGCATCGCGAACTCCGGCGGCTGGCAGCGCGGGTCCGCCGGGTCCACGCACGGCGGGTCGAACTCCCGGATGTTCAGGAACTCCACCGTCGCCACGCTCCCCCCTTCCTGCGGCTGCACCTGCTGGCTCACGAACTGCGGCACCCACCCCGGCTGCACTACCTCCGTCACCGTGTAGCTGCACCCGATGGCCGGCGGCAGGCCCGGGAATTCGACCACACCGTTCGCGTCCGTCGTACCGGCGAGCGGACCGACGTCGCAGCCCGTGAGCGTGAACTGCCAGCCCGCGCCCGGCGACGTGAAGCCGATCACGCTCAGCGTCTTCACCACCCGGACGGTGACGGGTTCGACGGGAGCCGCGGGGGCGGCGGCCGGGGTCGGGCTGGGGGTGGCCGTGGGGGTCGGGGTTTCCGTGGGGGGCGGGCTGGGCGTTTCGGTCGGCGCTGGGGTCGAGGTTGCGGTCGGGCTTGCGGTCGGTGCCGGGGTCGGGGTTTCGGTTGGCGCCGGAGTTGGCGTGTCGGTCGGTGCCGGGGTCGGGGTTTCGGTCGGCGCCGGAGTGGGTGTTTCGGTCGGTGCCGGGGTAGGCGTTTCCGTGGGCGCGAGACTCGGGGTCTCGGTTGGCGCCGGAGTGGGTGTCTCGGTCGGCGTTGGAGTCGGTGTTTCGGTTGGTGCCGGGGTGGGCGTTTCCGTGGGCGCGGGACTCGGGGTCTCGGTTGGTGCCGGAGTGGGTGTCTCGGTCGGCGTTGGAGTCGGGGTTTCGGTTGGCGTTGGAGTCGGGGTTTCGGTTGGTGTTGGGGTGGGCGTTTCGGTGGGCGGCGGAGTCGCGGATTCGTAGCGGACCAGCAGGCAGAGGACGGTGCGCTGCCCGGCCGTCACCTGGGCCGTGGGAGACGAAGCGGAGTAGCTCGAGGCAGCCGCGGGGCATTCGGGGCCCGCGCCGTAGGAGCCGCCCGCCCAGCCGGTGACGCTCCAGCCGGGTTCGAGCGCGGGCGGGCCGACCGTGTACGCGCCGGGTGCGAGGCCCAGCGGTGCGCCGAACCCGTTCAGGGGCGCCGTCCAGCCGGGCGGGCTCGTCGTTGCGTGCGTGAGGGCGCCGGAGAACGCGGGCGTCCCCGGCGGCGCCGCCGAGGCGGGATCGAGCCGCGCGCCGACGATGAGGACGCCGCCCGTGAAGGTATTGCGGATGCAGATCTTGGCGTTGCCGTTGCCCTGGCTGACCGAGTTGATGGCCGGGTTGATGGAGGTGTTCGTGGCGAAGCCGGACGTTCCGCAGGCTGTGGTGAAAGAGACGGACTTGTAGCCGCCGAGGGTCCAGCCGGACCACGCGGGGAGCGGGTCTTCGACGACGGTGTGGACGAGGTTGATGGGGACGGTGACGTCGCGGGTGCGGCTCGAGGTGGTGAGCGACCAGGCTGCGGTTTGCCCGCTTGCGGGGACGTTCGAGATGGTGCCGGTGAAGGTGCTCTCCGGGGCGATGCCGAAGGAGTCGACGATGACCTTTTCGATGCGGATGGTGCGGGTGGCGGTCTGCGCGCCGGCGAGGGTGAGGACCGCGCCGAGGGCGAGGGCCAGCGCACAGGGGAGAACGAGGATGACGCGGCGCAGGGAGGTATGGGGTGCCACGGGCGCACTCCGGGTGAGGTCCGCTCACGAGCCGGTCCGCCGCTCACGACCGAGTCACCATGCCCACCTGCGGGGCGCCTGCCCGGAAGCGGCGGGATTGTGGGCGGGGCCGGGGAGGGGTGTCAAGGGGGTGGGGGAAAATTGTTGGAGTTGGGAGGCGAAAGCGGGGAGTGGAAGGGGCGCGCGTCGCGCTTGCCAGGGGCCTGGGCCCTGGTATCCTGGGCGGCCGGCATGCGTCCTGGGGATATCGTGTCTCACGCGGAGATGTGTCAGGCGGAGCAAACGGGGATGCTCCAACAGGGCATGCACTACCGCGAGCCGCCGAACCACGGCGTGATCCTCATGTCGCTTCGCCCCGGAGCTCCCTACGCTGACGCGGTCGACATCGATGGGAGCATTTGGTACGAGGGTCACGACGCGCCGCGCGGGCCGAACAACCCCAACCCGAAGGGAGTGGACCAGCCCAGGGTGATCGGGAAGCGACTCACGGAAAACGGCAAATTCGCCGAGGCCGTCGAACGGTTCAGGCGGGGAGAGCGTCCACC